>NZ_AXCA01000173.1:0-39193 GCF_000475415.1 Halomonas sp. PBN3
GCTCGAGCCACTCTGGGCGCTGTTCCGTCGGCACGGCGGCAGCCTGCGGGTGGTGGCCACCGCGGCGGAGCTGCTGGGGCTCGCCGAGTCGCCCTGTCTGCCGCTGCCCCTGAAGACGCTTGAGGGAGAGAGCCGGCAGGCGCTGGCCGCCGTGCTGGAGGAGCTCGAGCTGGTGTAACCGGGCAGAGCTAGGTCGCCGGTGATGGTCAGCATCGGTCCTTGATATGTCGGCTAGAGGCATCTCTGCATGGCGTCGCTTCCTTCACATCGGCCCGAGCTGTACCTTGGGGTCTTCTCTTCACATCGACTCACATCGACAGGATGACTGCCCCCATGCCGACGAGACACTCCACGCTACCCGACCCTCGCGTCTGGCGGTTCGCCCTTGTGCTGATCATGGCGGTGCTGCTGACGGGTTGCGGCGTCAACAACATCCCCACCTATGACGAACAGGTGAAGTCGGCCTGGGCGCAGGTGGAGAACCAGTACCAGCGGCGCGCGGACCTGGTGCCCAACCTGGTCGAGACGGTCAAGGGATTCGCCCGTCAGGAGCAGGAGACCCTGACCGCCGTGGTGGAGGCGCGAGCCAAGGCCACCTCGTTCCAGATCGATGCCGAGTCGCTGGACGACCCGCAGAAGATGCGCCAGTTCGAGCAGGCCCAGCAGCAGCTGACCGGCGCGCTGAGCCGGCTGATGGCGGTATCGGAGCGCTATCCCGATCTTAAATCGAACCAGAACTTCCTGGCCCTGCAGTCGCAACTGGAGGGCACCGAGAACCGCATCGCCGTGGCGCGGCGCGATTACATCACCGCGGTCGAGCGCTACAACACCGAGATCCGCACCTTCCCCGGTCGCCTGTGGCACACCATCCTCTACAGCGACATGGCGCTTCGCGAGAGCTTCGAGGCCACGACCGAGAACGCGGACCAGGCCCCCCAGGTGGAGTTTGAATGAGCGACCTTCTGCGCATTCCGCTACTCGCATTGCTGCTGTCGACCGCCCTCGGCCTCCAGGCCCGGGAGAGTGAAGGACAGGAGCTCGACTTTCCCGAACTGACCGGCCGCGTGGTGGACCAGGCCGAACTGCTCGACCCGGCCACCGAGTCACGCCTGAGCGCGCAGCTGGCGGCCCACGAGGAGGCCACTACCGAGCAGCTGGTGGTCGCCACCCTACCGGAGCTGCAGGGCGTCACCATCGAGGAGTATGGCTATCAGCTGGGACGCCACTGGGGCATCGGCCAGGCGGAGGAGGACAACGGCGCCCTGCTGATCGTCGCGCCCAACGAGCGCAAGGTGCGCATCGAGGTCGGCTACGGCCTCGAGGGCCGACTGACCGACGCCCAGTCCTCGGCGATCATCAACCAGACCCTGACGCCGGCCTTCCGCGAGGGTGACTATGCCCGCGGCATCAGCGAGGGCGTGGCGGCGATGATCCGGGTGCTGGGTGGCGAACCCATGGATACCAGCGCCACTTCCGGCGCCACGGCCGGAGAGCAGGGCCCCCGAGGGCCGGCATCGATTCTCTTCTTCGTGCTGTTCGTGATCGTCATGAGCCTGGTGCGCGGTGGTCGCGGTGGCCTGCTGGGCGGCATGCTGCTGGGCGGAGCCCTGGGCGGTAGGTCGCGCGGTGGCGGCGGCTTCGGCGGTGGGGGTGGTTTCGGCGGAGGCGGCGGCGGCTTCGGCGGCGGCGGTGCGTCCGGCGGCTGGTAGGCCGGCCTTCCCCTTCCGGTGGCGACACCGACATGACATTCAGGATTCGGAGATCACGACCCCCATGGCTTTATTGAGCGAAGACGAGCAGCGCCAGGTCTGCGAGGCGATTCATCGGGTCGAGCGCGACACCGATGCCGAACTGGTCACCGTGCTGGCACCGCGGGCGGACGACTACGCCTATATCCCGCTGCTCTGGGCGGGCCTGCTGGCCCTGGTGGTGCCCGGTGCGATCAACTACTTTCCCGGCTGGTTCTCTGCCTGGGAGCTGACGCTGGTGCAATGGGTGACCTTCATCGTGGTGGGCCTGGTGTTCCGCCGCCCCGCCATCACCACCCGGCTGATCCCGAGAGCGGTTCGACACTGGCGCGCAGGCAACCTCGCCCGGCGACAGTTCCTGGAGCAGGAGCTTCACCATACCGAGGGGGGAACGGGGATGCTGATCTTCGTTTCCGAGGCCGAGCGCTACGTGGAGATCCTGGTCGACCGGGGCATCTCGGCCCGCATCAGCGACGAGACCTGGCAGTCCATCGTGGCGGCCTTCACCCGCCGGGTGAAGGAGGGCGAGACCCTGCAGGGCTTCCTCGAGTGCATCGAGGCCTGCGGCGAGCATCTCAAGGAGCAGGTACCAGCCACCCACGAGCGCAACGAGCTGCCCAACCACCTGGTCGTGCTGGACTGACCCTGCTCTGGAACACTTCGAGCGCCGCTCCCCGGCCGGGATGAGTCGGGATGGCGGTGCCCGCAGGGTCAGCGCGTGGCGCAGAGTCCCTTCCAGTCCTCGAGGTCGAGCTCGGGCTTCTCGGCGCGGAAGCGCGCGTAGAGCTCGACGCCGCGCGGGTCCTCGAGGATCTCGACCAGCACGCCCCGGCTCTGCAGCAGCGGTTCGGTGCCCGAGGCGTTGGTGACATCGCCCACCACCACCCGGGAGAAGCCGCGCATGGTAAGCAGGGTGGCGCAGATCTCGCAGGGGCTCAGCGAGGTGAACAGCGTGGTGCGGCTGAAGTCGATGCGCCCGGCATCGCGGATGGCGGAGGTCTCGCCGTGGTGATAGGGATGGTTCTCCTGCACCAGGGTGTTGTGCCCCTTGCCGACGATGCGCCGGGTGGCGTTGTCGATGATCAGTGCGCCGATGGGGCAGCCGCCCTCATCGAAGCTTTTCTGCGCCAGCAGCACTGCGATGCGCATGAAGTCGGCGTCGGTGAGCCGGCGGGCGAAGTCATCATCCATCAGCATCGGCAGGCTGGTGGTGGGCATATGGGCGATGGCGGCGAGCGCCGCCTGGCTCACATCCGAGCGGGCATTGAGCAGCGTTTCCATGACGGCTCCAGCGATTTGCGACCCTGCCAAGATGCGTGGCGCAGGTGCCTTGCGTCAACCGCGCCCTCAACCGCTATGCTGGGCGCCTGATCATTCGGGAGAGAGACCACCATGCTGGAAGGCACCACCGCCATGGCGGGCCAGTTCTTCGGCCTTGTCGCACTGCTGCTGTGCATCCTGGCCTTCGCCAGCAAGCAGGATGAGCGCCTGCTGGTGCTGCTGATCTCGGCCAACGTGGCCTTCGCCCTGCAGTTCCTGTTCCTGGAGAGCTGGACCGCGGCGGCGCTGACTCTGCTGGTGATCGTGCGCATCACCCTGGCCCGCCGCTACCCGGGCAGCGGCAAGGTGATGGCCGGGGTGCTGGCCGCCAGCGGCGTGGCGGCGCTGGCGACCTGGCAGGGCTGGGCGGACCTGCCCGCCGTGGTGGCGATGGTGCTGGGCACGGTGGGCATGTTCCTGCTGCGTGGCATACCCATGCGCGTGATGCTGGGACTGGCGGCCGTGGCCTGGATGCTCAGCCACC
Source organism: Halomonas sp. PBN3 (assembly GCF_000475415.1). Taxonomy (NCBI): domain Bacteria; kingdom Pseudomonadati; phylum Pseudomonadota; class Gammaproteobacteria; order Oceanospirillales; family Halomonadaceae; genus Halomonas; species Halomonas sp. PBN3. The sequence goes on from NZ_AXCA01000173.1 coordinate 3,553, forward strand.
TGCTGGCAGGCGCCGTGGGCGGCACCCTGGCCGAGGCGCTGGTGGTGGTCACCAACGCCATCACCATCTGGCGCCTGCTGCGCGCCAGGCGTCGCTACCCCGAGGTGTTCGAGGGCAGCGACGCCTGAACTCGGGGCGTGGCCCTCACTTCATCTCGAAGCCGCGCTTGACCAGGAACTCGCGCATATGCGGACGCAGCTTGGTGTCGAACAGCGGGGTGAGGTTCTGCGACCAGGTGGTGTCCTTGGGGCCGCCCTTGCGCGACTGGTAGTAGGCGTGCATGGCGTCGTCATAGGCCGCCACCAGCTCGCTGTCGTCGCTGTAGGTGTCCTCCTTGAGGATCGCCTCGACCGGCAGGCGCGGCTTCACGTCGGGATCATGGGCCGGATAGCCCAGGCACATGCCGAACACCGGGTAGACATGGTCCGGCAGGCCCAGCAGGTCGCTGATCTGCTGGGGATTGTTGCGAATGCCGCCGATGTAGCAGATGCCCAGCCCTTCCGATTCCGCGGCAATCGCCACGTTCTGGGCCATCAGGGCGGTATCCACGCTGGCCACCAGCAGCTGCTCGGTCATGCCGCGCACCACCCGCGCACCGGTGCGCTCGGCCGCCTCGGTGGGGCGCTTCATGTCGGCACAGAACACCAGGAAGGCGCCGCAGGTGGCCACGTAGCCCTGCCCTCCGGCCAGCTCGGCGATCGCCTCACGGTTCGCCTGGTTCTTCACGTGGATGACGCTGTAGGCCTGCACGTGGCTGGAGGTGGCGGCGGCCTGGCCAGCACTGACCAGCTCCTCCAGCAGCTCCCGGGAGACAGGCTGGTCGGTGAACTTGCGCACGGAGCGGTGGGACTTGAGCAGTTCGATGGTGGGATTCATGGGACCTCGCTCGGTTGATGTCGCATCGCGTCTGATGGTTGCTTAACAGACTCATTGTTCCACGCCTCGTCCTCCCCTTGCACCGCCTTTTGCCGGCGGACCAGGGCTATCGCAGTTACCGAACCAAGGGGCGCTGGGGATAAGCCGAAGAGGAGGTCCGAGGACCAGGGACGGCCGAGGTAGCGTACAGGGAGGTATTTACAGCGCCTCCTCGTAGGCTTATCGCCAGATCAGCCCCGAGCTATCGAGCAGCCAGGCTATCTGCGATAGCCCTGGCCGGCGGACTTTTCAGCGACGCAACGGCTGGGTAGTGTGAAGCCCTTCCCGCCCGGTTGCCCGCGCGCCGCCAAGGTGCCCTGCCACCCACTCTCTGCCCCATCCTCCGAGGCTTACATGAAACGCATCCTTCTCGTCGACAACGGCTCCCTGCGCCCCCAGGCCACGCTCAACCTGCGTCGCCTGGCCAGGGCCCTGGCCAAGGCAACCGGGGAGCCGGTGGAAGCCGCCTCGCTGCTGCACTCCCACAAGATCCCCGCCGAGCAGCTGGAGGGGGAGAAGGCGGTGACACTGGGCCCGCTGGCCGAGCGCCTGGCGGCGGAGGGCGTGACCGAGCTTTTCATCGTGCCCTTCTTCTTCGGCCCCAGCCAGGCGCTGACCCGCTACCTGCCGGAGCGCCTGGCGGAGGTGCAGGCAGAGTACCCGCGGCTCTCCATCAAGGTGGCGGCGCCGCTGGTGGACACCCTCGCGGAGCTCGACCTGCGCCTGGCCCGGCTGCTGGCCGACAATGTCCGCCAGGTCATGGAGCACGCTGGCGGTCTCGAGCGGCCGACGGTGGTGCTGGTCGATCACGGCAGCCCGATCCCCGAGGTCGCCGCGGTGCGCAACTATGTGGCCGGGCAGCTCGGGGCGCTGCTGAGTGAAGAGGCCGGCTGCGTCACCTTCGCCTCCATGGAGCGGCGCGATGGCGACGAGTATCGCTTCAACGAGCCGCTGCTGGCCGACCTGCTGGCCTCGCGGGCGCTGGCCGGTCGCGAGGTGATCCTGGCCATGCTGTTCCTCTCCCCCGGCCGCCACGCTGGTGAGGGGGGCGACATCGCCGAGATCTGCGAGCAGGCGATGGCGGCGTCACCCGGGCTCACCGTCACCACCACGCGGCTGGTGGGCGAGCATGACGGCATCCTGGAGATCCTCGCCAGCCGTGTGACCCAGGGGCTCTCGGGGCAGTCGCTGCTGGTGGAGCTGCCGGCCATGGGCAAGGCGACCTGATCCGGGTAGCATGGCTCCGCCAATTCCATCACCCGCGAGGATGCAACGTGAACCCCGAGGACCTGCTGACGCTGGTGAGGATGCGCATGCCCTTCGGCAAGTACCAGGGATGGCTGCTCGCCGACCTGCCGGGCCCCTACCTGGCGTGGTTCGCCCGCGAGGGCTTTCCCGATAGCGAGCTGGGCCGCCTGCTCGCGCTGATGCACGAGATCGACCACAACGGCCTGGGCGGCTTGCTCGAGCCGCTGCGCCGATCCTGACCGCCAGGGAACCATGATGCTGAAAATTTCCAACAGCGTTGAGCTCGGCGACTGGGAGATCGAGCTGAACCCGATCCGTGCCCAGGGCGCCGGCGGCCAGAACGTCAACAAGGTGGCCAGCGCCATCCACCTGCGCTTCGATATCCAGCGCTCCAGCCTGCCGCCCTTCTACAAGGAGCGGCTGCTGGCGCTCGGTGACCAGCGCATCAGCCAGGACGGCGTGGTGATCATCAAGGCCCAGCGCTTCCGCACCCAGGAACAGAACCGCGAGGATGCCCTGGAGCGGCTGCGCGAACTGATCCGCGAGGCGGTGAAGCAGCGCAAGGTGCGCAAGCCCACCCGGCCGACCCGCGGCTCCCAGCGCCGCCGGGTCGACGCCAAGACCCGCAAGGGCAGGACCAAGGCCCTGCGCGGAAAGGTGAAGCCATGAGCGACGTCCGCCGGCAGCGCCCGGCCTCGCCCTGCGTGCAGATCTGCCGCGTACGCCCCGCGGACAGCCTCTGCGCGGGTTGCGGCCGCACCCTCGACGAGATCACCGCCTGGTCACGCCTCGACGAGGACGGCCGAGAGGCCGTCTGGCAACGCCTGGAGGCCGAGGGCTGGCCGCTGGCCAGCGCCGCACCGGTCTGATACCTCGCCGCACCTACCTTGCAGCACCTACCTTGCCGCGCCTGTCGCTATAGCCAGCGGATGCGTCGGAACAGCCAGACCAAGCCGACGGCGATCGCCAGCATCACGCCGAGCAGAACGAAGTAGCCGTAGCGATAGCCGAGCTCGGGCATATGGGCGAAGTTCATCCCGTAGATGCCGGCCAGGAAGGTCAGCGGGATGAAGATGGCGGTGATAACCGTGAGCAGGCGCATGGTGATATTGAGCTGGTGCGATGAGAGCGAGATATAGCCGTCGATCAGGTCGCCGCAGATGTCGTAGTACATCTGGGTCAGGCTGTGCAGGCGCTCGAAGCGCTCGTGGACGTCGTTGATGGCGTGGAGGGTCTCGTCGACATCCCGCGGCAGATGGGCGTAGTCGTAGGCGGTGAGCTCCTGGGTGATCCCCACGTGGTAGTTGAACACCCGGCGCATCTTCACCAGTCGCGAGCGATAGCCGATCAGCAGACGCATCAGGGCATCATCGCCGCCCTCGACCAGGCCATCCTCCAGGTCGCTCAGCTGGTTCTCGAACTGCAGCAGGCTGTCCAGGTAGAAGCCTGCCGAGAGGTACATGGCCCTGAGTGCCACATGCTCCGGTGAGCGTCGCAGCAAGCGCTCACCCTCGGCACCGTAGAGGCGATCGAGGCTGAGCGCCGTGTCGGGGTGCAGGCTGAGTAGGAAACGCTCGCCGACGAAGAAGGCGACGCGCTGGGGCACGAAGTTGAGTTCGGCATCGAAGGAGCCGATCCCGCGGTAGATGATCAGCGTGTGGCCCTCGAACTCCTCGATCTTGGGCGGATGCCGATCGCGATGGGCGTCGTCGATCGCCAGCGGGTGGCAGTCGAAGGCCTCCAGCAGCTCCCGCTCGCGGGCCAGCGGCTCGCCCTGCAGGTCGAGCCACAGGTAGCTATCCGTGCTCTTACGCCAGCGCTCGACCAGCGAGACATCGCCGTGGGTGGCAGTGCCGTCACCCTCAACCAGTATCGCTCGAATCATTGCCATGCCCCCTGCTGGTCGCGGATCCGACTCAGATTGACAGGCTCCAGGCCTCGTAGGCGGCCTTGAGGCGATAGAACTCGTCGACGATCTCGTTCATGGCCTCGGCGTCGTAGTCGCACAGGCCACTGACCACCAGCTTCTTGGAGCCGGTACCCACCTGCTCGCCGCCCGACTGGATGCGGAACTCGAGCAGGGTGTCACCACGCTTGCCGTTGACCTCAAGGGAGGAGTCGAGCAGCTCCAGCGCGGGGGTGAGTCCCTCGAGACGTTCCAGGGAAAACCCCATGCTGTCGTAGATCACCAGCGGGCGACGCGGGTTGAACATCACCCCCTTCTCCTCCATCAACGGCTTGAGGTAGTGGGGGAAGTTCTTGCCGGAGAAGGCGACGTAGCAGCGGGTGAAGGCCTCCACCACTGCCTCGTCATGAGTGGTCTCGCCACCGCGAGACACTTCCAGGTAGCACTTATCGGCGTCGTCGCAGACCCGGATCACCCCGTCTTCATGCTCCCGGAAGCGCAGCGGGGTGCCGTCCCCCACCATGTTGAGGAAGCGGAACTCCATGCGCTGGGAGAGGCCGAAGCGCGCCAGCACCATGGCGAACAGCAGGTCCCCCGGGACGCAGAAGCGCCGGGCATCCGGGTTGTGGATGGGGTTGTAGTCGCCGGCGACTCCCTTGGCGAAGCGGCTGGCCTGCTCCGCCGAGATGGTGATGCGGTCCCCTGCCAGCGTATGAAATTCATCGAGAAACATGCGTGACTTGCCTGCGTCGTTGGCGATCCGAAAGCGGCCGGCGACTGCCGGAGGGCAGATGATGCCACAAAACCGCCTTCGGGGGAGCCGGAGGCCCCGCGTTCGTGGCACTACTCCTTTGGTGGTAAGGCTTTGCGCCTATATTGCGCTGCACTAGCGGTGCTAGAATAGACGCGCTTTCCAACCCTTCCCACCCACCCCTTTCCTGGATTCCACACCATGCCATCCTTCGGACGACAAACCTTACGGCCCCGGCACCCCGCCTGGTGGTCGGGATGCCTTGTGCTCGCCTGTCTGCTGTTCAGCCCCGCGGCCTTCGCCGTCACCGGCGAGCTGGACCTCACCGACTCGGTGGTCGGCCTTGTCGCCGTGAGTATCTTCGTCCTCGCCTATGCGCTCGTCATGGGCGAGGAGAAGCTGCACATGCGCAAGTCCAAGCCGGTGCTGATCGCCGCCGGTATCATCTGGGCGCTGATCGGCTGGGTCTACGTGCAGGCCGGCATGCCCGCCGAGGCCGAGCACGCCTTCCGCGAGACGCTGCTCGAGTTCACCGAGCTGATGCTCTTCCTGCTCGTGGCGATGACCTACATCAACGCCCTCGACGAGCGCCGCGCCTTCGACGTGCTGCGCAGCTGGATGGTGCGCAAGGGCTTCACCTATCGCCAGCTGTTCTGGATCACCGGCTCGCTGGCCTTCGTGATCTCTCCCATCGCCGACAACCTGACCACCGCGCTGCTGATGTGCGCGGTGGTGACCAAGGTGGCCGAGGGCGACAAGCGCTTCATCAACCTGGCCTGCGTCAACATCGTGGTGGCGGCCAACGCCGGTGGCGCTTTCAGCCCCTTCGGCGACATCACCACCCTGATGGTGTGGCAGGCCGGCATGATCCAGTTCCAGGAGTTCTTCGTGCTGCTGGGGCCGTCGCTGGTCAACTTCCTGATCCCGGCGGTGGCGATGAGCTTCTTCATCAAGAACCGCAAGCCGGACAGCATGGAAGAGGAGGTGTGGCTCAAGCGCGGCGCCCGACGCATCATCTTCCTCTTCCTGCTCACCGTGGCCACCGCCGTGGCCTGCCACACCTTCCTGCACCTGCCGCCGGTGCTGGGCATGATGACGGGCCTGGGCTACCTGCAGTTCTTTGGCTACTTCCTGCGCCGCACCCTGCCGCGCTCGCTGGAGAAGAAGCGCACCCGCTACGCCCGTCGCGGCGACGACAAGAAGCTGGCCCAGCTGGGCAGCGTGGTGCCCTTCGACGTCTTCAACCGTGTGGCGCGCGCCGAGTGGGACACCCTGCTGTTCTTCTACGGGGTGGTGATGTGCGTCGGCGGCCTGGGCTACATGGGCTACCTGGCGATGCTCTCCGAGTCCCTCTATAGCGGCTGGGGAGCCACCAACGCCAACATCGCCCTGGGCCTGATCTCCGCGGTGGTCGATAACATCCCGGTGATGTTCGCGGTGCTGACCATGGAGCCGGAGATGTCCCATGGCCACTGGCTGCTGATCACCCTCACCGCCGGTGTCGGCGGCAGCCTGCTCTCCATCGGCTCCGCCGCCGGGGTGGCACTGATGGGCCAGGCCCGTGGCAACTACACCTTCATGGGCCACCTGCGCTGGGCCCCGGTGATCGCCCTGGGCTATGCGGCCAGCATCGCCACCCACCTGTGGCTCAACGCCGGCACCTTCCAGGTGTTCGGCTGAGCCCTCGCTGCCCGGCGGCCGCGCCGCCGGGCAGCGGTTGCGTTGAAGCGTGCCGCTTTACATTCCCTTCCCTTGATATAGCGTAGGCAGAAGATGACCGTCACGGCACACCGCTGCGTGTCGGCTCGTTCACGGTCAGCGCGAGGCCTGTCACCGTGAAGCGACTACCGTGACTGCAGGTAACCAGAGCCCGACACAAGGGAAGCCGATACGCCATGACGCCCCGCCAGCACGCCTCGCCAACCTTCCGCCATACGACGCCACCCGGGGTCGAGCCATGGCGTGGCTGAAGGCCACCCTGCTGCTCTGCTTACTCGCCGTGGCGGGCGGCAAGGCCATATCCGAAGAGCCGGCCCCCTGCTGGTGGCCCATGCCGACGTCGCCACCCAGCGCCTGACCCGCGACACCACCCGGGCCATCTTCGCCATGCGCCAGCGTACCTGGCCCGATGGCCAGTCGGCCCGGGTCTTCGTGCTGCACAACGACCACCCGGTCCATGAACGCTTCGTCAAGGAGCGGCTGGCCGTCTATCCCCATCAACTTCAGCTGGCGTGGGACCGCATGGTCTTCTCGGGCACCGGCCAGGCACCGGATCGGGTGCGAGACCAGGCCGAGATGCGCGAGCGAATCGCCACCACCCCCGGCGCGGTGGGCTATCTGGATAAGGGAGTACCTGGATGAGCGTATCCAAGTCATTTCGATGGATTGACGGGCCTGCCGCCCTGGGCCTGCTGGCCACGCTGGCACTGCCGGCGGGACAGGCGTGGGCCGACGAGAGGGTCCTGGATACGCTGCAGATGCACGGCTTCCTCAGCCAGGCGCTGGTGATCACCGACGACAACAACGTCTTCGGCCCCAGCAGCGAGAGAGACGGCAGCCTGAAATACACCGAGATCGGGGCCAACGCCTCGATCCGTCCACATGAGAACGTGCTGCTTGCGGCGCAGATACTCAGCCGCCGAGCCGGGTGAGACGGTGAGGATGCCGCACCGAGCCTGGATTACGGCCTGATCGATTACCAGATGATATCCAACCAGCCGCGCACGCTGGGCATCCAGGTGGGCCGCTTCAAGAACCCCTTCGGCTTCTACAACCAGACCCGGGATGTCGCCTTTACCCGGGCCCAGCATCCTGCTGCCGCAGTCCATCTACTTCGACAGGACCCGCTCGCTCGGCCTGTCGGGTGACGGCCTGAGCCTTTACTACGAAGAGATGATGCCCAGCGGCACCCTGAGGACCCAGATAGGCATCGGCCAGGCTCAGGCCGGTGACGACCTGCGCAGAACCATGCGACTGGAGGATGCCCCAGGCGACCTCGAGCCCCGTGATTCGGCCATCGCCCAGATCAAATACGAACACGATGGGGCCGCATCGTCGCGGCCCTCAGCGCGGCAACAGCCAAGGCAAAATTCGAGTCGCATGCGCCGACACTCAACGATGGCGACTTCGAGTTCGTGCCTTGGGTACTCTCGCTTCAGTATAACGCCGAGCACTGGAGCCTCACCGGTGAGTACGCCATACGAAGCTCCAGGCTCGAGGGCTTCGACAACCCCTTCCTGAACTTCGACGTAACCGGCGAGAGCTGGTACATCCAGTACGCTCGGCGTTTCCATGACAACTGGCAGTGGCTGGTGCGCTACGACAGCCTGACCGGCAACCGCGACGACCGCGACGGCGAGGCCTATGCAGCCAGCGGCGCCGGCCCCGCCCACAGCCAGTTCGCCGATGACATCACCCTGGGCCTGCAGTGGAGCGTGAACCCACGCCTGATGCTGGCGGCCGAATATCACCATGTGGATGGCACCGGCTGGCTGCCGATACAGGACAACCCGGACCCCTCGGAGACCGAGCGCCGCTGGAACATGCTGCTCTTCCAGCTCTCCCTGCGCTTCTGAGCCTCCGAAGCCGAAAGGGAGATCCCCCCGCCATGAGCCCCGCCAGCCGTCTCACCCCTCGCCACCGCCTCAGCCTGACCTGGCGCGTCATCGCGCTGAGCAGCCTGCTGGTGCTGGGCCTGGTGCTGGCCTTCTCCTGGGTCGGCCATGCCAACCTCACCCGCCAGTTCGAGGAGAGCCGCAACGAGAGTGCAAGCCGCCAGGCCGGCGAGATACGGCTGGCCATGGAGCGCTCCGCGGAGGGGGTTCGCCAGCTCGCCTCGCTGGTGGCCGCCACCCAGGGGCTGGGCGCCGCCCTCACCCGCCGCACCGGCGAGGAGCTGCTGGAGAGCCTGGGACCGCAGTGGCCGACCCTGCAGCTGGAGTCGGGGGTCGACGAGATCCTGCTGTTCGATGCCGATGGCCGCCTCGCCGCGGAGTGGGGCACGCCCCAGGCGGAAAACGGCCGCCCCGTCCAGCAGTGGGCGCGCCGCGTCATCGAGACCGAAACCCCGCTCACCGCCCTGCGCTGTTCGAGCGACTGCCGCCAGTACGCCGCGGTGCCGGTCCTCATGGCGGGCAGCAGCGCCGGCGTGGTGATCCTGTCGCGCTCGCTGGCGGACCTGATGCGCCAGGCCCACCAGATCGCGGAGGGTAACGTCGCCCTGCTGGTCACCGGCGACCTGCAGGACTCCCAGATACCTCCCGAACGCCAACTCCCTCGCTGGGAGGGGCAACTGGTCGCCCTGACCGAACAGGAGCAGAGCCTGCCGGTACTTCAGCGAGCGACGGAGGTGACGACCCTCGGCGAGATCACCACGAGCCCCAGCCGCTTCAGGCTCTCGGGGCGTGACATGGAACTCAGCGCGGTGCGCATGGAGGATGACGGCGATCGCCGCAGCACCGGCTATGTCCTGTTCACCAACGACATCACCGACCAGATTCAGGCCATTCGCCAGGATACGCGCACCCTGACGATGGCCGGCCTCGGCGGCTGGGTGGCCGCCGAGCTGCTGTTGCTGGCCATCCTGCTCAGCCCGATGGCTCGCCTGCGCCGCATCTCTGGCATCCTGCCGAACCTGGCCAGGGGCGAGTTCGCCCAGGCCCGCGCCGCGGTTCCCCCACCCGATACGCGACTGGCCGACGAGATCGATATCCTCGAAGGTGCCACCCTGCGCCTGGCCGACCAGCTCGAGACCCTCGAGGGCGAGGTTCGCTCCCGCGGCGAACAGCTGGCCCAGCGGGTAGACGAGCTGGCCCACGAGCGCGACTTCATCGGCAGCCTGCTGGATACGGCGCGGGTGTTCATCGTCACCCAGGACCCGGATGGTCGGATCACGCTGGTCAACGACTATGCACTGTCGGTGATGGGAGTGAGCGAGACCCTGTTGCTCAAGCGTCTCTTCGACGACGCCTTCGGAGGACAACGCCAGTCGCTGGCAGGGAGCGATGGCAAGGGGCAGGAGGAGCGCAACCTCACTACCGCCGATGGCAAGCGGCACACCATCGCCTGGTACCATGCCTCGCTTCCCGGCAACCCCGGGAAGCCCGACGGCCGCATCTCCGTCGGCCTGGACATCACCGAGCGCAAGACCGCCGAGGCGCGCCTGACCTGGCTCGCCGAGCGCGACCCGCTGACCGGGCTCTACAACCGTCGCTTCCTCAAAGAGGCCCTCGACGGCGCCATCACCCAGGGGCATTCCGGTGCCCTGCTGCTGCTCGACCTGGACCAGTTCAAGGACGTCAACGAGCTGAGCGGCCACCAGGCAGGCGACCAGCTGCTGCGCAAGGTCGCCACGGTGCTCGGCGAGGAGCTCGGCCACCGCGGCACCCTGGCCAGGCTTGGCGGCGACGAGTTCGCGCTGCTCCTGGTGGGGGCCGGCGAGACCCTGGCCACTCGCATCGCCCAGCAGGTCAACCAGATCCTGGCCACCGTCTTGCTCGATGTGGGCGATCGTCGCCACCGCGCCGGCGCCAGCATCGGAATCGCCCTGTTCCCGGTCCACGGTGACAACGCCATCGACCTGATGGCCTGCGCCGACATGGCGATGTACAAGGCGAAGGCCTCCAGCAGCCAGCGCTGGCACCTGCTATCGACCCTGGCCGCGGCGCGTGGCGAACTGCAGGAGCGTGTCTACTGGGAGGAGCGCACCCACCACGCCCTGGAGGAGGATGGCTTCGAACTGATGGTGCAGCCCATCGTGCGCCTGGAGGATCGCGACATCCGCCACTACGAGGTGCTGCTGAGGATGCGCGACGAGACCGGCCTGCTGATCTCCCCCGGTGCCTTCATCCCGGTGGCCGAGCGCAGCGGCCAGATCCTGCAGATCGACCGCTGGGTGATTCGTCATGCCCTCCAGGCCCTGGCACGTATCAACGCCAGCAACGTCAGCCTGGCGATCAACCTCTCGGGACAGTCCCTCCACGATGATGGCCTGACGCAGTACCTGGCCAGCGAGTTCTGCTCCAGCGGCGTCGCTCCCCGCCACTTGATCCTTGAGGTGACCGAGACCGCCGCAGTGACCGACTTCTCGACGGCCCGTGGTGTCCTGCAGTCACTACGTGAACTGGGATGTCGCACCGCCCTGGATGACTTCGGGGTGGGCTTCAGCAGCTTCCACTATCTCGGACAATTGCCGGTGGACTACATCAAGATCGATGGCAGCTTCATCCGCAACCTGGCACACGATGCCAACAGTCGCGTCATCGTCAAGGCGATCGCCGATATTGCCAACGGGTTCGGCAAGCAGGCTATCGCTGAGTTCGTCGACCAGGAGGCGCTCCTGCCCATCCTGAGCGACTATGGCATCGCATACGGCCAAGGCTTTCATCTCGGCAAGCCAAGGCGTGTCGCCGACGCCTTCGGCTATCTGTCGAGTTCCCGGGGAAGGATAATGTCAAGCCGTCCGACCACTAGACAACTGGCAAGGAAGAGGTGGAATGCACACTTCCAGAGTTAATGAAGGAAAAGTGATGGACCTGCAACCTCTTCTGGCTCGTTTCATGAACGAGTTCTCGTTCATGATCGCTTCCGACGATCGCCAGAAGCGTCGTGTCTACCGATTGCGACACGATATCTACTGTGCAGAACTGATCTACGAACCCCCGAGCGACCCGGTCAACAAGCTTGAATACGATGGCTACGATGACAGGGCAATCCACTGCTTGATCGAGCATCGCCGTACCGGCGTGACTGCCGCCTGCACGAGAATCGTGCTGCCGCTGCCGGACGCGAAGCCGCCTTTCGATCGCTTGCCGATGGAGAGCTACGGAGGAAGAAGCCTGACCCACCCGGAACTTCATCCTCAAAGGCTGCCCCCTGCTGACTATTACGAGATTTCTCGACTGGCGGTGGCCAGGGCCTTTCGAACCCGGCTTCATGGCAAGGAGGTTCCGGGAATCTGCGACACCCCCCTCAAGTTTACAGACAAGGAACGGGAAACCTTCTCCATGCTGGTCAGCGGACTCTTCATTTCCGGGTATGCGCTGGGCAGACGGCTGGACAAGAGCATCGCCTTCGCCATGATGGAGCCGCGTCTACCCCGGCTCCTCTCGATGTCAGGCTTCCACTTCACCAAGGTAGGGGACACCATCGACTTTCATGGTCGCCGCAGTGCCTACTGCATCACACGCGAACAGGCAGAAGCCGGAATGAATCGGCAGCTCATCCCCTTGTACGAGCACATACGCGACCAGTTGGAGGCACAGCTCATCTCATCGGATGACCAGACGCACAGGGTGGCCATGAACCTTTGATGGATTCGATGGGCTACGCCGAGCATATCGAGCCACAGCTCTGATTCACCTGCCCGGCGGCGGCCCACCATCGAAGCACGGCCCCGGATGGAGCCGGCCCTGCCAGCCCAGCACCATGATCGCCAGCACGTTGCGATGCTCTCCCAGGGCCGGGTCGGTGCTGCCTGCCGGGGACGGGATCATGTCGCTCTCGCGATCCAGCGCCGCGACCAGGGCATCGCGAACCCGCTCCACCAGCGGGTGTTCCTCCTGACGCGCCAGCAGGAAGCTCAGCGCCACCTCCGCCTGGATATCCTCGGTGGCCTCACGCAGGATCCGTTCGGGGTCCGATTCGAAGGCCGCCAGCACCCAGGCATGCGCCTCGGCATCGACCCTCTGCTGATAGTAGCGGCTGGCGGCGATGACGAAGTGGGTCAGGCCATAGAGCCAGTTGCGGTACTCGCGGTTGTCGAGCCCCTCCACCCTCTCGGGGGGATAGCGCCGCCGGAACGCCGCCTCGACCTCGGCACGCAGGTCCACCACCCCCAACTGATGCAGGTAGTGGACCTGGTTGGCCACCTGGGCGGCGTAGACGCGCAGCACCTCGGGGTCGGTGAGGAAGGCCTCCCACGGCAGCTCGCCCAGGTAGTCTAGCGCCCGCTCATGCCCGGAAATCTCCTCGAGGATGCCGTGATAGTGCGCCTGGACCAGCCGGAACAACAGGCCACGTGCGTAGGCGATCTCTCCCCAGTCGGCCAGCATCGCCGCCCGGGCACGCTGCTTCTCGGTACGGCGGGGGTAGCCGTCGACGCTTTCACGCGCCAGCGCCTCGGTGCGCCCTGGCACCGCCAGCGTGGCGACCTCGCTCTCGAGACGCGCCTGCAGACGCGCCATGTAGTCATGGTTTTCGGCCAGGTAGCGCGGCTCACCGGTCAGCCGGTAGAGCCGCTGAGCATAGTGGCGCCGCTTGCTGGCAGGCAGCTCGGGCAAGGCGGCGTCATAGGTGGCGCGGATCAGCGCCGCCGCCTGGCGGTGGCGGTCGGCAGGGTCGCCATCGGAGGGCTGCAGGGCGCAGACCGAGAGCTGCAGCGCCAGCAGACCAAGGGCAAACCAGGCCAGCAGCCGGGGGTGGAGAGCCGCCAGGCTCATGGGCGGTTCTTCCTGCGCCGTGACTGCTCGGGGCGGATCATGCGCACCCGCACCTTGGGTCGTGGCGGTTCGTGGGGAGATGCCGGCGGCGCCACCTTCTGGTCGGCGGGTGACGCCGCCTCGGAAGCTGACGGGATCACCACCCAGGCGAAGGTAGGCAGCGCCAGGTGCCAATGGATGGCGGCCAGGCGTAGGCCGAGAGTCGTGGCCAGCGACACGGCGACGGCCAGGGGGCCGGGAGCGCCCAGGGCATCCAGCCCGACATAGGCAATGCCGCCGGCGATGGCCGCGGTGGCGTAGATCTCCTCGCGCAGCACCATGGGCACCCGGCGCGCCAGCATATCGCGCACCATGCCGCCCGCCACCCCCGTCATCATGCCCATCAGCACCGCCACCAGGCCGGGCATCTGGAGCTGTAGCGTCTTGTGGGCGCCGATCACCACGAACAGCGCCAGTCCGAAGGCGTCGGCCACGGGCAGGAAGCCGCGCGACAGGCGATGGATGTAGTGGAAGCCGATGATGGCCAGCCCCACCGTCACCAGGATGACCCACAGGTAGGTCGGGTCGGTGACCCAGAATACCGGCCCCACCCCGAGCACCATGTCGCGCAGGGTGCCGCCGCCGATGCCGGTGACCGCCGCCAGCACCAGCATGCCGAAGGGGTCCATGCGCGTGCGGCAGGCGAGCACCACACCCGACAGCGCAAAGACGATCACCCCCGCCATGTCCAGCCAATAGATCAGAGCGTTCAACGTCAGCTTCCTCCCGCCGACCGGCTTCGAATGGCCGCAAAGGATAGACCAATTTCGGCCACGGGAAAGGGGTCAGCGCCGTTTCAGGAACTCGCCTGTGCCGAACCTGGCCAGCTGCATCTCGCGCAGCCGGCTCAGGGTACGCCGGAAGGGGAAGGCCAGGTGGCCGCGGGGATAGAGCGCCTCCATGGGCACTTCCGCGGCGAGGTAGAGTGGCGTGCGCCGGTCATAACACTCGTCGACCAGCGCGATGAAGCGACGCACGCCGTCATCACGCCGTGACAACGGCGGCAATTCCCGATCCCCCGCCTCGACGCGGCTGACCCCATCCTCGGTGCCCCGGGCGATGCCGCCCGCCAGGCGGGCATCGCTCAGGCAGGGCACTCCCTCCAGCAGGATATGCTCGAAACGGTCGACCAGTTCGATGAAGTCCAGCGCCGCCAGGGGCTGCTCGCAGAGCTCGGCATAGTCGCACCATACCGCCGAGGCGCTGCGCCCACGCACCGCGATGGTGCGATGCCCCAGCTCGATGGGCGTCGTCGCCCTCTCCTCCCCCTCGCTCAGCTCCTCGAAGAGCCCCGACAGGGCGCCCGCCTGCCTCGGCTCTACGACCCAGTAGCGCTGCCGGGTCTGCCCGGGATGCAGGCGATGATCCTGGTCGCCGTCGAGCGCGACCTCGCGCATATGACGTTCGATGGCCGCGATGGCCGGCAGGAAGCGCTCACGGTTGAAGCCGTCGGCATACAGCTGCCGCGGCGCCTGGTTGGAGGTACAGACCAGCACCACACCCTGCTCGAAGAGCGCTGTCAGCAGGCGGCCGAGCAGCATCGCATCGGCGATGTCGCTGACGAACAGCTCGTCGAGGCAGAGCACCCGAACCTCGGCCGCCAGCTCGCCAGCCAGGGTCAGCAGGGGGTTCGGCGTACCGCCGTGCTGGAAGAGCCGGCGATGCACCCAGCGCATGAAGTGGTGGAAGTGCTGGCGGCGCGCGGGAACGCGCAGCCCCTGATGGAAGGCATCCATCAACCAGGTCTTGCCACGCCCCACCGGCCCCCACAGGTAGACCCCGCTGGGCTGGGGGATCGGCGATGCGCCATGCACGGCGTCGAAGCAGGCCTCGAGGACCTCGGCGGCGGACCGCTGCGACGAATCGGAGACGAAGCCCTGGTGGCTTAGGGCCTGACGGTAGGCGGCCAGGGGCGATGACGCGGTCGTCGAGTGGCAGGAGGCCTCGCCGCTGCCCTGGGGTGTCACGCTCCCTCCCGCTGGAAGGGATAGACGCTGCCGATGCCGAGCAGATGGCTCAACTCGTCCAGGGCGGTGAGGGTCTCGCGGGCCAGCGCCGGGTCGGCCAGCTCCTCGGGCAACAGGCGGTCGCGGTAGTGGCGCTCCACCCAGGCGACCAGGGCGCCGTAGAGGGCGTCGTCGAGCAGCACCCGGCCGGAGAGCGCGGCGCGCTCCTCGGCGGAGAGCACCACCCTCAGGCGCAGGCAGGCGGGGCCGCCGCCGTTGCGCATGCTCTGCTTGACGTCCTTCACCACCACCTCGCCGATGGGGTTCGCTCCGGCCAGCAGGTGGTCCTGCAGGGTGCGCCACACCGCCTCGTTCTCCTGGCACTCCCCGGGCACCACCAGGGTCATGCTGCCGTCCGGGTTGGAGAGCAGCTGGGAGTTGAAGAGGTAGGAGGAGACCGCGTCCGCCAGGCTCACCGCCTCGGCGGGGATGCGCACCGGGATCAGCGGTGCGTCCATGCGCTGGCGCAGTGCCTCCAGGGTGCCCGCCTCGTCGAGGAAGGCCATCTCGTGGTAGAGCAGCACCGGGCCATTGCCCACGCTGATCACGTCATTGTGGAAGACACCGGCGTCGATGGCCTCGGGGTGCTGCTGGGCGAACACCGCTTGCGACTCGGCGAGGCCGTGCTGGCGGGCCACCGCCTGGCTCGCCTCCAGGGTCTGGCGCGCCGGGAAGCGCCGCGGCGCCGGGCGCTCCTCGGTGCCCCAGCCGAACGCCTCGCGACCGTAGACATAGAGGTGCACCCCCGGCTCGCCATGGTCGCCGGCCAGGCGGGTATGGTTGGCCGCGCCCTCGTCGGAGAACGCCGGGGTGGCGGGCAGCGCCGGGTGGTGGGCGAAGTGCGCATCATCGCGGAAGATCGCCGCCAGCACCCGCCCGGTGGTGGCGGGTTCCAGGAAGCGGTGGAAGCTCGACTGCAGGTTGGCCGGGGTGAAGTGCACCCGGCCATCCGGGGTATCGAGGCTCGGCGTCACCGTGGCGGCGTTGGCGGTCCACATGCTCGAGGCGGAGCACACCGCGCGCAGAATCTGCGGCGCCTCGCCGGCGGCCCGGGCCAGCACCCGCTCGTCGCTGCCTGAGAAGCCCAGGGCGCGCAGCGCGCCGAGATCCGGGCGCTGCTGGGGCGGCAGCACCCCCTGGGCGTAGCCGGCGTCCATCAGCGACTTCATCTTGGCCAGCCCCTGCAGGGCAGCCTCGCGGGGGTTGGCCTCGAGGCCGCCGTGGCGCATGGAGGCGACGTTGCCCAAGGCCAGGCCGGCGTAGTTGTGGGTCGGCCCCACCAGGCCATCGAAGTTGACCTCGCGGACGTCGGTCATGGCATCCCGGCTCACAGACTTACCCCCGGTGGCAGCTGGTCGGGCAGGTGCAGCTCCTCGCTCTCCATGGAGGCCACGGGGTAGGCACAGTAATCCGCCGCGTAGTAGGCGCTGGGGCGGTGGTTGCCGCTCTCGCCCACCCCGCCGAAGGGGGCATCGCCGGAGGCGCCGGTGGTCTGGCGGTTCCAGTTGACGATGCCGGCGCGGATGCGCAGCAGGAAGTCGTCCCAGTCGTCCGGCTCGCCGCCGATCAGCCCGGCGGAGAGGCCGTAGCGGGTGTCGTTGGCGAGCGCGATCGCCTCGTCCCAGTGACGGTAGCGATACACCTTGAGCAGCGGACCGAAGTGCTCCTCGTCGGGCACCGCCAGGCCGGTGACGTCGATCAGCGCGGGGCTGAGCAGGCTGGTGGCCTCCTCCAGGCGCTCCATGCGCGCGAGCACCGTGCCGCCCTGGGCCTCCAGCGCCGCCTGGGCCTCCAGCAGGCCGTCGGCGGCGGCCACGCTCACCAGACCGCCATAGAAGGGCGCCGGCTCGGCGAAGGGCGCGGCCACCCGCAGCCGCGAGATGGCGTCCGCCAGGGCGTCGAGCAGGTGGTCCCCCACCTGCCCCTCGGGGACGATCAGGCGGCGCGCGCAGGTGCAGCGCTGGCCGCCGGAGAGGAAGGCGGACTGCAGGATGGTCAGCACCGCGGCGTCCTGGTCGGGGACGTCCTTCACCACCAGCGGGTTGTTGCCGCCGAGCTCCAGGGCCAGGATCTTGCCGGGCTGGCCGGCGAACTGGCGGTGCAGCAGGCCACCCACCCTGGCGCTGCCGGTGAACAGCAGGCCGTCGATGCCCGGGTCGGCGGCCAGCGCCTGGCCGGTCTCGGCCCCGCCCTGCACCAGGTTGATCACCCCGGCCGGCAGCCCTGCCTCCTGCCAGCACTGCAAGGTCAGATCGGCGGTGAGCGGCGACTGCTCGCTGGGCTTGAATACCACGGCGTTGCCGGCCAGCAGCGCCGGCACCATGTGGCCGTTGGGCAGGTGGCCGGGGAAGTTGTAGGGGCCGAACACCGCCATCACGCCGTGGGGACGGTGGCGCAGCACGGCGCGCGCCTCGCCCAGGTCGCGCTCGCGCTCGCCGGTGCGCTCCTGGTAGGCGCGCAGCGAGATCGCCACCTTGCCGATCATGGCGCCCACCTCGGTGCGCGCCTCCCAGAGCGGCTTGCCGGTCTCGTGGGCGATGGCGGCGGCCAGCGCCTCGCGGTGGCGCTCCAGCACCTCGCGGAAGCGCTCCACCAGCGCCTGACGCTCGGCGAAGGGTGTCCGCGCCCAGGCGGGGAAAGCCTCGCGGGCGGCGGCCACCGCGGCGGCGACGTCCGCAGGACTGGCCCCGGCCCCCTGCCACAGCCGCTCACCGGTGACGCCGTCGTGCTTGGCGAAGCGTTCGCCGGCGCCGTCGCGCCAGTGCCCACCGATCAGCAGGGATTGTGTCGGCTTCATCAGGCTTCCTCCTCGGTATCCAGGATGCGCAGGGTGGCGCCCACCTCGACCTCCAGGCGTGCCGCCTCGGCGGGACTCAGGCGCAGGCGGCCCTCGGCGTCGGGGCCGCGCCCTACCCAGGCGGCGCGGAAGTGCGCCATCTCGGTGGTGGCGGCCAGCCAGCGCGGGCGCTCGCCCGCCTCGTCCAGGGCGGGGTCGAGGGTGACGGTGACGCGTCGCGACAGGCGCACGCCTCGCACGTCGTCGATGTAGGCCTCCACGGTGGGGCCGCCGTCGAAGATGTCGATGTAGCCCTCCCAGCGCAGCCCCTCCTTCTTGAGCATGGCCAGGGCCGGACGGGTCTGCTCGTGCACCTGGCCGATGCAGGCCCGCGCCGCCTCGGAGAGGAAGGGCGTGTAGATGGGGTATTTGGGCATCAGCTCGCCGATGAAGCTCTTCTGGCCCAGGCCGGTCAGGCGGTCCGCCTCGTCGAAGTCCAGCGGGAAGAAGTGGCTGCCCAGGCAGTGCCAGAAGGGGCTCTTGCCCTCGCCGTCGAACACCCCGCGCATCTCGGCCAGCACCTTGTCGGGGAAACGGTCGCGGAACTCGGCCATGAACAGCCAGCGCACCATGGAGAGCAGGGCGCCGTTGCGCTGGTGACGGCGGTCGCCGCCGCGGTAGGCCGGACGCAGGAACAGCGAGGCCACCTCGGCGTCGCCGGTATGGTCCGAGCACAGGAAGAGGGTATCGATGGTGCGGTGCAGGTCGAGCTGCACCGAGGAGTGGGCCAGGGTGCCGAGCCGGTAGTGATAGAAGGGCACCTCGCGCCCCACCTCGCCCTCGATGGCGCAGCAGCCGGCCAGGTGGCCGCTGGCCTCGTCCTCGAGCACGAAGAAGTAGTTGCGCTGCCCCGAGGGGGTACGCTCGAGGAAGGTCGCCTCGGTGGCGGCGATCTTGGCGGCCAGGAAGTCGCGGTTGTCGGGCAGCGAGGTGAAGCCCACCCCGGTCTCCCGGGCCAGGGCCTGCAGCTCGTCGAGGTCGCCCTCGGCGATGGGTCGGATACGCATCACAGCTCCCCCTCGTCATAGCCCGGGTCAGCCGACTCGGCATCGGCCAGCGCCAGCGGCGCGGCCAGCACCGCCCTGCCCTCCTCCACGCCTAGCACCGCGGCGTGCTCCTCGGAGAGCATCAGCTGGCCGGTGGGCGACAGCGCATAGCGCGCCACCACGCAGCGGAAGTCGGCCAGGCGCTGGTTGGCGACCATCGCCGGCTCGGCGTCGGGCAGGGCGTGGGCCGGGCGGATACGCACCGGGTGCCAGGCGGCGCGCCGGAAGCTCTGCAGCCGCTCGCGCTCGGCCTTGATCACCGGGCCCGCGTCGAAGATGTCGACGTGGCGGGAACGCTGGAAGCCCTCGGCCAGCATCTCCGCCAGGGCCACCTCGTGGTCGGGATGCTCGCGACCGATGGCGGCCCGCGCCTGGGGCGTGAGCAGCGGCAGGTAGAGCGGGAACTGCGGCATCACCTCGGCGATGAAGCTCTTGGAGCGCACCCCGGCCAGGGTGTTGATCTCCTCGAAGTCGCGCACGAAGAAGTGGCGCCCCACGCTGTTCCAGAACGGCGACTCGCCGGCCTCGTCCAGGAAGCCGGGGAAGGCCATCGCCAGCACCCCGGCGAAGCGCTCGGGGTACTGGGCGATCAGCATCAGCCGCGCCCGGCGCAGCAGGCTCTCGGCGCTGGTGCCGCGATAGCGCGGCGCCAGGGAGTAGGCGCACAGCAGGCTCGCCTCGGAGACCTCATGGGAGAGCGCCAGGGTCTGCACCTCGCGGCGCACGTTGAGCTGCTGCGAGGCGTGGATCAGCGTCTCCTGGCGATAGGTGTAGTAGGCGTCACGGGCGCCGGCCTGGGCACGCACCGTGGCGGTGCCCGCCACCTCTCCGCGGGCGCGGTCCTCGAGCACGAAGGTGTAGTGCTCGTCGCCGGGGAACTCCACCTCGGCGGCGAAGGCCTGGCGCGAGCGGGCGATGCGCTCCTCCAGGCGGTCGCGGTGGGCCGGCAGGTTGGTGAGCCGCGGCACGGCCTCGCCGGCCAGCCGCTCCAGGGCGGGCAGGTCGGCCGGGGCGACGGGGCGAACGACCAGCATGGCGGTGTCTCCCTCGCCGCTCACTGGCCGGCGACCAGTCGGCTTACGGCACGCTCCAGGCGCGCCATGCCCTCGGCGATGTCGGCCTCGGGAATCACCAGGGAGGGCGCCATGCGCAGCACGTTGGGGCCGGCGATCAGGGCCATCAGCCCCTCCTCGATGGCCAGCGGCAGGATGTCCTTGGCGCGATCACGCCACGCCTCGCTCATCTCGGCGCCGATCAGCAGGCCCATGCCGCGGATCTCCTTGAAGACCCCGTGGCGGGCGTTGATCGCCTCCAGGTGCTCGCGGAAGAGGTCATGGCGACGCTTCACCCCCTCCAGCACCTCGGGGGTGTCGATGTGCTCGATGGCTGCCAGGGCCACCGCCGAGGCCAGCGGGTTGCCGCCGTAGGTGGAGCCGTGGGTGCCCATGGAGAAGGCCGGGGCGACGCGGTCGGTGGTCAGCATGGCGCCCACCGGGAAGCCGCCGCCCAGCGCCTTGGCGCTGGTCAGGATGTCGGGGGTCACGCCAAACTGCTGGTAGGCGTAGAGCGAGCCGGTGCGGCCCACGCCGGTCTGCACCTCGTCGAAGATCAGCAGGGCATCGTGGGCGTCGCACAGGTCACGCAGGCCCTGCAGGAACTCCCGCTGGCCGGGCAGCACGCCGCCCTCGCCCTGCATCGGCTCGACCATCACCGCGCAGGTGTCGTCGTCGATCAGGTCGCGCACGCTGTCGAGGTTGTTGTACTCGCCATGGACGATGCCGCCGGGCACCGGGCCGAAGCCCTGGGCGTACTTGGGCTGGCCGCCCACGCTGACGGTGAAGAAGGTGCGGCCGTGGAAGGCCTGGCCGAAGGAGACGATACGGTGCTTGTGCTCGCCGCCCTGGTCATGGGCCCAGCGCCGCGCCAGCTTGAGCGCGGCCTCGTTGGCCTCGCCGCCGGAGGAGCACAGGAACACCTTGTCGGCGAAGGTGCGCTCCACCAGGGCCCGGGCCAGGGCCAGGGCCGGCTCGTTGGTGTAGACGTTGGAGAGGTGCCAGACCCGCTCGGCCTGGGTCTTGAGCGCCTCGACCAGCACCGGATGGCAGTGCCCCAGGCCGTTGACCGCGATGCCGCCGGCGAAGTCGATGTACTCGCGCCCCTGCTGGTCCCACAGGCGGCTGCCCTCGCCGCGCACCGGTATCACCTGCTGGGGGGCGTAGTTCGGCACCATGTAGCGGTCGAAGTCGGCGCGGGTCGGGGTCTGGCTCATGACATCCTCCTGTGAAGTCGAAGACACGCATCATGCATGCGGTGCCCTCGAGTATAGGGAGCCTGTCGCCGGGGTGCTTTCACCCAAGGCACGAGGACTTGTGTAAAAGCTCCCGGAGGCGGTTACTCTGGGTGCATCCCCCGAGGAGGAGCCCCGGATGTTCAACACCACCGGCTGGAACCGCCGCCGCTACACCCTCTACGCGCCGATCTACGACGCCGTGGCCGAGCGCGCCTTCCGCCGTGCGCGGCGCGCCTCCCTGGCCCAGGTGCACTGGCGCCCGGGGATGCGCGTGCTGCTGGTGGGCGCCGGCACCGGGCTCGACCTGCCCTTCCTGCCCCGGGACATCGAGCTGCACGCCACCGACCTCTCGCCGGCCATGGTGCGCCGCCTGGAGCGCCGCGCCGAGGCGCTGGGCCGGGACCTGGAGGCGGAGGAGATGGACGCCGCGCGCCTGACCTATCCCGATGGCCACTTCGACGTGGTGGTGATGCACCTGATCCTGGCGGTGATGCCCGACCCGGCCCGGGGGCTCGCCGAGGCGCACCGGGTGCTCGCCCCGGAGGGCCAGCTCTGCGTGATGGACAAGTTCCAGGCCGACGACCACCCGGCGGGCCTCGGCCGCCGGGCCCTCAATGCGCTGACCTCGGCCATCGCCACCGACATCACCCGCCAGGCGCGGCCGCTGCTCGAGGCCGGCGGCTTCGTCATCGAGCAGGACACCCCGGTGATGATGGGCGCGCTGTTCCGGGCGCTGCTGGCCCGTCCCGCCTGAGGCCGGCAGCACTCAGCCGAGGCGCTCCTCGCGGGGCGTCAGGCCGAAGTGGTTGCGGTAGGCGGTGGAGAAGTGGGCCGCCGAGGAGAAGCCGGTGAGCATCGCGATCTCCCCAGCGGGGCGCTCGCTTTCGCGCAGCAGGCGGCGGGCGCGGCGCAGGCGCAGGTTGAGGTAGTAGCGGCTGGGCACCGCCTGCAGGTGCTTCTTGAACAGCCGCTCCAGCTGGCGCCGGGAGAGCCCCAGGTGCTCGGCGAGCTCGTGGGTGGTCAGCGGCTCCTCGATGTTGGCCTCCATCAGCGCCACGGCGTCCACCAGGCTCTGGGGTGCACCGGCCAGCGGCGAGGCGGGCTGGGGCTCGTCGGCCATGCGCACCCGCTCCAGCACGAAGTGGGCCGAGACCCGCTCGGCGAGCTCGCTGCCGTGATGGCTGGCGATCAGGGTCATCATCATGTCCATGGCAGCGGTACCGCCGCCGCAGGTGAGGCGGTCGCGGTCGACCTCGAAGAGCTGGCGGGAGAGACGGATCCCCGGATGGGCGCCGGCCACCGCCTCGAAGCGTGGCCAGGGCACCGTGGCGCGATAGCCGTCGAGCAGGCCGCTGCGCGCCAGCAGCTCGGCGCCACCGCCGATCCCGGCAAGGGCCACCCCCGCCAGGGCCAGGTGACGCAGCCAGGCCGCAAGTGCCGGGGGAGGCGACTCGCCCCAAGGGGCGCACAGCAGCAGCAGGTCGAGGGCAACCGGCGCGCCGATGACCGCATCGGGCATCAGCAGGTGGCGGGAACCGCTGCGCACCGGGTGGGCGTCGAGCCCCAAGGTGACCAGCGAGTAGAGCCCCTCACCGGCCAGCTGGTTGGCCACCGCCAGCGGTTCGGTGGCGCAGGACTCCGCCAGCAGCGAGAACCCCGGCAACAGCACCACACCCACCCGTCGCCGGGCGGGCGGGGTCGAGGTGGGGGGAAGGTCGGGCATGCGGGGCTCTCGCGACGACGGGAGCGCCCATTGTAGCCAAAGCCCCTGCCCGAGGCAGCCTCAGCGCCTCAGTCGCCGACGCCGGTCATCAGCATGAAGCCCACCGCGGCGACCGCCAGCACGATCACCAGCGGCAGCACCCAGGGCAGGCCACGGGAGGGTTCCCGGGCCTCGGGTTGGGTCTCGTCGGGCTCGGGGTGCTCGTAGTCCTCGGGCTGGCTGACTTCCTTGAAGTGCTGGAGCTCCTCCTCGGGGGTCTGGCTCTCGCGGGTATCCATGGCGCCCTCCGGGTCTGGGGGAATGACCGGCAGGACGCCACGGGCGCCCTGCCCTTACAGGGTTACGACATCGAATTCCGCCACGGGATCCACGTCGGCATCGTAGTCGACATCGTCCCGCTCGAAGCCAAACAGCTTCAGGAACTCGTGCTTGTACCCAGCATAGTCGGTGATCTCGAAGAGGTTCTCGGTAGTCACCTGAGGCCACAGATCCTTACACGCCTGCTGCACGTCGTCACGCAGCTCCCAGTCGTCCAGACGCAGGCGGCCAGCCTCGTCGGTGGTGAACTCACCTCCATAGAGGCGCTCGCCGAACAGGCGGTTGAGCTGCTCGATGGTGCCCTCGTGCAGGCCCTTCTCCTTCATCACCTTGTAGACCATGGCGATGTAGAGAGGCATCACCGGGATGGCCGCGCTGGCCTGGGTCACCACCGACTTGAGCACCGCCACGTTGGCGCCGCCGCCGGAGGCCGAGAGGC
This sequence comes from Halomonas sp. PBN3, assembly GCF_000475415.1. Taxonomy (NCBI): domain Bacteria; kingdom Pseudomonadati; phylum Pseudomonadota; class Gammaproteobacteria; order Oceanospirillales; family Halomonadaceae; genus Halomonas; species Halomonas sp. PBN3. The sequence continues at coordinate 27,508 of NZ_AXCA01000173.1, forward strand.
GCTTGTCGATCTCGCCGGCGGCGCGGTCCAGGTCCTCCTTGGCCTTGCCCAAGGCGCCATGCCAGTAGATCGGCCAGGTGATCTCGGTGCCGATGTAGCTGAAGGCGACGCTGCGCGCGCCCGGTGCCAGCACGCCGGCGCGGTCCAGGGCGTCGATCCACAGCTCCCAGTCCTCGCCGCCCATCACGGTGATGGTGTCCTCGATCTCCTGCTCGGTGGCGGGCTCCACCTCGGCCTCGATGATCACGTCCTTGTTGGTGTCGATGGCGGTGGCGCGGTAGGTCTCACCGATGGGCTTCAGGCTCGAGCGCTTGAGCTCGCCGGTATCGGGCATCTTGCGCACCGGCGAGGCCAGTGAGTAAACCACCAGGTCGATCTCGCCCATGTCCTGCTGGATCAGCTCGATGGCTTTCTCGCGAGCTTCATGGGAGAACGCATCGCCGTTGATCGACTTGCTGTACAGCCCTTCCTGCTTGGCAAACTTGTCGAAGGCCGCGCTGTTGTACCAGCCCGCGGTGCCCGGCTTCTTCTCGCTGCCCGGCTTCTCGAAGAACACCCCCAGGGTATCGGCGCCGTAGCCGAAGGCCGCGGTGATGCGCGCCGCCAGGCCGTAGCCGCTGGAGGCCCCGATCACCAGCACTTTCTTCGGCCCGTTCGCCTTGTCCAGGCCCCGGGCACGGGTCGCCTCGATCTGCTCGAGCACGTTCTTCTCGCAGCCGACGGGGTGGGTGGTGGTGCAGATGAAACCGCGTACCTTGGGCTTGATGATCACGTCAGACCTCGCTGTTCGTCCTGGAGAGCGGCTGGGCCGCCCGCTGAGTGGTGCGTTGATGCCCTATTCTAGCGGCCGCATGCGGTGCTGTCCGCCCTTGAGCCGGGCCGGCGCCTGGGGCAGGATGCCTGCCTGACGAGCAAAACCGGGAGCGAACCATGGATGCCCAGAGCCTGGTCGACCGACGCGGCGAGCTGTGGCTCGCCCTGGCACCGCTGTGGCTGGAGCGCGAGCCCGGCGAGCGCGACTACGCGGAGATGATCGCAGTGATCGAGCGCCACGACCTCACGGTGCACGAGCTGGAGTGGGTGTTCCGGCTGGAGCTGGCGCCGGTGCTCTCGCGCCACCAGATGTCGGTGGTGGGCGAGTGGCGCGCCTTCGATGACCACAGGCTGATGAAGCAGCTGGTGGCCCACAACCTGCGCCTCACCGGGTGGCGGCGCAAGAGCTGGGCGCTGTTCTCGGGGCTGACCACCATGATGACCCGCCATCGCTGGAACGAGCTGATCGCGCGGCTGATGGTGGAGCGCGGCGAGGCGCCACCCTGATGCCCCTGTTCCAGGCGCCTGGGGCTGACCCCAGACGGGGCTCCCCCCCCCTACACCTCGTCCAGCGCCACCTCCAGCGCCTCGCGCAGCTCGGCCTCGCCGTGGCGCGGCGCGAAGCGGCGGATCACCCGGCCGTCGCGCCCCACCAGGAACTTGGTGAAGTTCCACTTGACCATGCCGCTGCCCAGCACCCCGGGCGCCTCGCGCTTGAGCTCGACGAACAGCGGGTGGGCGTGGCGACCATTGACCCTCACCTTCTCCATCAGCGGGAAGCTCACCTGGTAGTCCCGGGCGCTCAGGCTACAGAAGTCCAGCGCCGACTCGGGTGACTGGCGGGCGAACTGGTTGCAGGGGAAGCCGATGACCATGAAGCCACGCTGGCGGTAGCGCCGATAGAGGCGCTCGAGCTCGCGCAGCTGGGGCGTGAAGCCGCAGCGGCTGGCGACATTGACGATGAGCAGCACCTGTCCGCGCAGCGCGGCGAAGTTGAAGGGCTCGCCCTGGGCGGTGTGGCACCGGTGGTCGTGGATGGACATGGGGGCGCCTTGCGGGTCGTGGTCATCCACGATGCCACGCCCTCCGCGGCGACGCTACCCCTTGACCCGGCGCCGCGGCAGGCGCCTTCGCACCTCGGCGACACGCCGTCCCAGGGCTCGCCGCCGCTCCCGGCGCTCCGCCGCCGCCAGCGGCGCATAGCGCAGCCGCTCGAGCTGGTGGGCGCAGTCACGCATCGCCGGCCCCGTCGGGCCGGCCGCCTCCGCCAGGCGGCGCAGGTGGGCGGCGGGCGACTCCCCCGCCCGGGGCGGCAACCCGCGCCGGGCCAGCCAGGCCTGCAAGCGCCGGATGCGCAGCGCCTCGTCGCGCCCTTCGCGGTGGGCCCGCCAGGCCAGCGCCAGCCCCCCGCCGAGGCCGGCGAGCAGGCCCGCGGCGATCGCCAGGCCCGCCAGCCAGGCCAGCGGGCCGCGTCCGGGCAGCGCCCCCAACAGGGCCTCCCAGAAGGCGTGCAGCCGCCCGACCAGCCGCGCCATCAGCGCGGTGCGCGCCTGGTCGCGGTAGCCGATCACCTCGCGCTGCCAGCGATACTCCATGCGCTCCCAGCCCAGGCGCAGCCGATTGACCCAGCCGATCTCGCGCATGCGCAGCGGCGAGAACCCCGAGTCGGCCAGGAAGGCCTCGCCGCCATCCTCGATCGCCCCGGCGCCCTGCTCGATGCGCTCCGGGGCGATGGCCGCGGTGGGGTCCAGGCGCTGCCAGCCGCCGTCGAGCCACACCTCGACCCAGGCGTGGGCGTCGTAGTCGCGCACCGTGAAGTGGCCATCCGGATGGCGCTCGCCACCCAGGAAGCCGGCGACGATGCGTGCCGGCAGCCCGGCGGCGCGGGCCAGCACCGCCATGGCCGAGGCGTAGTGGGTGCAGTAGCCGGCGCGGCTCTCGAACAGGAACTCGTCGACCCGGTCCCGGGAGGTCAGCCGCGGCGGGGTCAGGGTGTAGCGGAACGGCGCCTCGCCGAAGCGTCCCATCAGCGCTGCCAGGTAGGCCCGCGGCTCGCCCCCCGCCTCGCGCCATAGCCGCTCGGCCAGGGCGCGGCTGCGCGGGTTGGCATCGTCCGGCAGCCGGGTGTGCCAACGCTCCCCCAGGGGCTCGGGCCAGCTCGGCGCCAGGCCACTGCTCGACAGGCGCAGCAGGCTGCGCGAGGCGAGCGGCACGAGTCCCTCCACGGTGCCATCGGCCAGCCAGCGCAGGCGCTCGTCGCTTTCCAGCGGCGTCCCCAGCGCGGGGCGCCAGGGGCGGCTGTCGGGCTCCAGCAGCAGTTCTGCCGTGAAGCGTGGCTCGGCGTCGTCCGGCCAGGGCGAGCGGGGCCCCTCGGCCACCAGGTCGCGCAGCTCCCGCCCCAGGCCGGCGGCGAGACGCTCCGGCGAGACCCGGCGCCAGCGCTCGCCATCGAACTCGGAGAGGGTATAGACCCGCCAGTAGCGCTCATCGGAGGCCGGTTCGGCGCCCTCGAAGCGCACCCGGAAGGCGCGCCGGTCACTGCGCGACAGCTCGGCGATGTCCCCCGGGGCGATCTCGTCGCTCAGCCCGGTGGCGGCTCGCTCGGCCTGGGGCAGGTTCCACAACGGCCCAATCCGCGGGAAGACCAGGAACAGCAGCACCATCAGCGGCGCCGCCAGCCCCAGCAGCCAGGCGCTCTCGCGCCATGCCTGGCGGGCACTGGTGGCGCCGGCCAGCCATACCAGCGAGTGCATCAGCCAGGCCACCGCCAGCAGGGCCCCGGCGGCCATGGGAATGCCCTGGTCGTGAAGGAAGGCCACGGTAGTGGCGACCATACCGATCAGCACCACCACCCGGGCATCGCGGCGGTTATGGGTCTCGAGCAACTTGAGCAGGTAGACCCCGAGCAGCAGGCCGATCATCGACTCCATGCGCCCCAGGGTGCCGTACTGGAGCCATAGCCCGGCGGTGAGCGCGGCGACCCCGGCCAGGCGCAGCACGACCCCGGCCCGGGGCAGGCGACGGCGCAGCTGCAGGTAGCGGTAGCCGGCCACCAGGGCGGCGAGACCGGCCAGCCAGGCCGGCATGAAGGCCAGGTGCAGGGCCAGCACCAGGCACTGGCCGACGAACAGCCGACGCAGCATGGCCGCACTCAGGGCGCGGCCGTCGGCCAGTACCGCCGGCGGCGCCGCATGCCGGCTCATCGCACACCTCCCGGCGTGCCAGCGGGGCGGAAGCGCGCCAGCGCCGTCAGCGCCTGGCGCCGCTGGGCAGCTCCCTCGCCCTGGGCCAGGGTCACTCCCGGCAGGCGCAGCCCGTAGCGATCGCCGGCCTGGTGGTGGGCCAGCACCCGCGCGCAGAGGATCGACAGGCGCGTCTCGGGGTCGCCGCGACAGGCATCGTAGTCCAGCCACAGCTGCTGGCGGGGCGGCACGCTGAAGGCCTTGGCGGCCAGCACACCGGTGCGGCTCCACTGCTTCCAGGCCAGCCGTGCCGGGCTGTCGCCGGGCTCGGCCCGACGCAGGCCGGCGAAGTCGGTGGCCTCGAGTCCCGCCCCGGCCTGGCGGTGCTCGGGGATCTCCTCAACCAGCGGCCGGGGATAGACCAGCAGCGTCTCGTCACTCGCCAGCCAGGCTACGGCGCGCACCAGGCCCAGCGGCCAGGCGCTCTCCAGGCGCAGCAGCGGCAGCGGATGCTCGCCGCGCGCGCCGGCCGGCAGGGCCAGGTCCGCCTCGCCGTGGCCCTCGGGCAGCGAGACCGAGGCGGATGCCTCAGGGGCATGGACCTCGATGGCGTGGCGTGCACGCCCGCCATCCAGCATCACTCCCAGGCGCGCCTCGCCCCCGGCAAAGGTCTCGGCGGGCAGGCGCAGGCTGGCACGCAGGCCGAGCAGGTTGCGCCAGGTTCGCAGCAGGGCCACCGCCGCCACCGCAAACAGCCAGAAGGAGAGCCCGTAGGCGAGGCTGTTCTGGTAGTTGATGCCGAACAGCAGCAGGAGCAGGACCAGCACCGCCCAGCCCAGGCCGAAGCGGGTGGGCAGCAGGAACAGCCGGCGCTGGGGGAGCGGCGTACCGGGCGCGATCGCCGCCCGCCGCCACCAGCGCTGGCGAGACGCCCGGGACAGCACGGCTAGCCCATCACCGGCACGCGGGCCAGCAGGTGGCGGGCCAGCGCCTCGCCCTCCTCGCGCCGGCCGCTGCTCAGGCGATGCCCCACCACCGGCACCCACACCGCCTGGACGTCCTCGGGCAGCACGTGGTCGCGTCCCTCGAGGAGCGCCCAGCCGCGGGCCGCCTGGAGCAGCGCCAGGGCACCGCGGGTGGAGAGTCCCCAGGCAAGCTCCGGGTGCTCGCGGCTGGCGGTGACCAGCGCCTGCACATAGTCGAGCAGCGCCTCGGCAACATGGATGTCGGCCAGGCGCGCCTGCCAGGCGCGCAGCCGTTCGGCATCGAGCAGCGCCGGCAGCTCGGCCAGGCGCTCGCGGCCGGCGCGGCCGCGCAGGATCTCGCGCTCGGCGCGGGCGTCGGGGTAACCCAGCGACAGGCGCATCAGGAAACGGTCAAGCTGGGACTCCGGCAGCGCAAAGGTACCGGCCTGCTCCTGGGGGTTCTGGGTGGCGATGACGAAGAAGGGGTCGGGCAGGGGACGGGTCTCGCCCTCCACGGTCACCCGCCCCTCCTCCATCGCCTCGAGCAGCGCACTCTGGGTCTTGGGGGTGGCGCGGTTGATCTCGTCGGCCAGTACCACGCCATGGAAGATCGGCCCGGGATGGAAGGTGAAGTGCGCCTCGCGCGGATCGAACACCGAGACACCCAGCACATCGGCGGGCAGCAGGTCGCTGGTGAACTGCAGCCGCTGCATGTCCAGGCCGGTGACCCGCGACAGCGACTGGGCCAGGGTGGTCTTGCCCAGCCCCGGCAGGTCCTCGATCAGCAGGTGGCCACGGCTCAGCAGGCAGCAGAGCGCCAGGCGCACCTCCCGGGACTTGCCCAGCACAACTCCCTCGAGGGCCGCCAGCACGGCGTCCAGTTCGTTGAGGCTGGCCGGCCGATTCATGACGCCGCCCCCAGCAATCCGGCGTCACGCAGCACCTCCACCGCCTGGCGGGTGTCCGGGGTTACCTCCGCCAGCGCCAGCGCCTCGGCAGGCGGCAGCCAGAACGCCTCGGCCACCTCCTCGGCCTGGAGCGTCAGCGGCCCGTCATGCTCGACCCGATAGAGGCTGCCGAAGATATGGTTGCCGCCCCGGGCATGCACGAAGCCACCTGCCGGCACCAGCGTCGCGCCGCGGATGCCCAGTTCTTCCTCGAGCTCGCGGCGGGCCGCCAGGTGAACCGCCTCGCCGGCCCCCACCACGCCGCCGGCGGCCAGGTCGAGCCCACCGGGGAAGACCTCCTTGGTCAGGGTGCGGCGCTGCACGCAGAGCTCACCGCGGGCGTTGACCACCACCACATAGGTGGCACGGTGCCAGAACCGGAAACGGCGCATCTCGGACCGCCAGGCGCTGCCACAGGGACGATTGCGGGCGTCCACCAGCTGGATACGCTCGCGGGCGACATGCGGCGCTGGCAAGTGCGGATCTTCGAACATGGGCGTCTCCCCGAGAAATGCCCCAAGCCTAACCAGTCGGTGACGTGGCGTCACGTTGACCGTGGGCGTCGCGACTTCCATGCTCAGTCAAGGCCGCCGATGCGGAGACCCGCCATGTCCGATTATGCACCCCGTCACCGCCTGGCCACCCATGAGGTGGCCAACCAGCCACCCCCAGGTGGCGACCGCGACCTGCTCGCCGAGGACCTTCCGCTGCGCGAGGCCCTGGCCCGGGAGGCCCCGGCGTGGGTCGCCGAACGGCTCGCCGCACTGGGCCGCGAGACCGGCAGCGAGGACGTCCAGGCGCTGGGGGAGGCGGCCAACCGCCATCCGCCGGAGCTGCGCCTCTTCGACCGCCACGGCCGGCGCCTGGACGAGGTGACTTACCATCCCGCCTATCACCAGCTGATGCGCCTGGCCATGGAGGGCGGCTGGCATGCCGTGGCCTGGCATGAGGAGGGGCACGGCGGCCACCAGGCCCATGTCGCCGCCCTTTACCTGCTGACCCAGGCCGAACCGGGCTTCTGCTGCCCGGTAACCATGACCCACGCCGCCATGCCGGTACTGCGCCACTCCCCCCATGTGGAGACCCACTGGGCGCCCGGCCTGCTGGCCAGCCACTATGACCCGCGTGCACTGCCGGCAGCGCACAAACGGGGGCTCACCTTCGGCATGGCCATGACCGAGAAACAGGGCGGCAGCGATGTGCGTAGCAATTCCACGCGAGCCGCCCCCCCTCGCTGCCACGCAAACCGACCCCCTCGCCACGACGCGGGCGGAGCCGACCGACGACGGCTGGCGACTGACTGGCCACAAGTGGTTCTGCAGCGCCCCCATGTCCGATGCCTTCCTGACACTGGCGCAGACCGAGGCGGGGCTGGGGTGTTTCCTGGTGCCGCGCTTCACCCCCGATGGCGAGCGCAACGCCATCGAACTGCAGCGGCTCAAGGAGAAGTGCGGCAACCGCGCCAACGCCTCGGCGGAGATCGAGTACCGCGGCGCCTGGGCCGAGCCCATCGGTCCGCCCGACCGTGGCATCGCCACCCTCCTCGAGATGGTGCAGCAGACGCGCCTGGATGCCGCCAGCGCCCCGGTGGGCATGATGCGCCAGGCCCTCGGCGAGGCGTGGCGCCACGTGCAGCCGCGCCATGCCTTCGGCCGGTCACTCGCCGAGCAGCCGCTGATGCGTGCGGTGATCGCCGACCTGGCGCTGGAGGTGGAGGCCGGGGTGGTCCTCTCGCTGCGCGCGGCACGCGCCTTCGACGGCGCGGCCCGCGGTGACGCGGGCGAACGCGCCCTGGCCCGGCTGCTGCCGGCGATGGCCAAGTACTGGCACAACAAGCGCGGGCCGGGCTTCATGGCCGAGGCCATGGAGTGCCTGGGGGGCATCGGCTACGTGGAGGAGTCGCCACTGGCACGCCTCTACCGCGAGGCGCCGGTCAACTCGATCTGGGAGGGCTCGGGCAACGTGATCTGCCTGGATGTGCTACGGGTACTGGCCCGCCATCCCGAGGCACTGGAGGCGCTATGGCAGGAGCTCACCCCGGCACGGGGACAGGTCCGGGAGCTGGATGCCGCCCTGGGTGGCCTGGAGCGCCTGCTGGAGGCGCCTCCGCAGGAACTCGAGCCGCGGGCGCGCTGGCTCACCCAGCGTCTGGCCCAGTGCCTGCAGGGAGCGCTGCTGCTGCGCCATGCACCGAATGCGGTCGGCGAGACCTTCTGCCGGGCACGGCTGGGTAGCGAGGCGGGCCCCGCCTACGGCGTGCTGCCCAGCGGTGCGCCGCTGGACGCCATCCTCGCCCGCCTGACCAGCTGAATATGCCTCAGGCCAGCAACGGCCCGCTGACCACCCGCGCCGCCAGTGCCAGCAGCAGTATACCGGTGGCGCGGTTGATCCAGTGGGCGTGGGCCTGCAGCCAGGGCAGGACCCGGGAGTGGGAGAGCCCCAGGGCCACCAGCACATACCAGGCGCCGTCGATCACCATGGCGGTGAGCACGATCAGCGCCTGGCCGGCGAGGGTCATGTCGGGCGTGACGAACTGGCTGAGCAGGGCGATGAAGAACAGGATCAGCTTGGGGTTGCCGAGTGCCACCAGCACGCCGTCCCGGGCCGCCTGACGCCGCGTGGTGGTCGCCGCATCGGCCTGCAGGGCGCCTCCGCGACCGGCACGCAGCGCCCTGATACCCAGCCAGGCCAGGTACGCCGCACCGCCCCAGGTGATGACCTGGAACAGCATGGGCTGGCGCACGATCAACGCCCCCAGCCCCCACACGGTCAGCAGCGCATAGAAGCCGACACCCAGGGCGTGGGAGAGTCCCGCCACGACACCCGGGACACGCCCGCCACCCAGGGTGTGGCGCAGCACCATGGCCAGGCTGGGGCCCGGCGACATGGCGCCCATGGCACACACCGCTGCCAGGGAGAGCCACAGGGAAAAGGGCATAGCAGAGGCCTCAGCGGTGGTACTGCTTCTCGCGCTCGGGCTGCCACAGGATGGCATCCACGCGCAGGTGAACCTGGCCGCCATCAGGCAGCGGCCAGTCGATGGTGTCGCCGACCCGCATGCCGATCAGGCCGGCGCCCACCGGTGCCATCACCGAGATGGCATCTTCCACATCGCCCAGCGAGCGAGGATAGACCAGGGTACGAATCATCTGGCGCCCGCGGGCCAGGTCGGTGAACTGGACGCGGCTGTTCATGCTGACCACATCCTCGGGAATTTCCTCGGGATCGACCACCTCGCCGCGCTCGAGCTCCTGCTCGAGGGCATCAGCCACGAAGAGATCCTTGTCGCTGGCCTCATCGATCAGGCGCTGCAGACGATCGGCATCGAGCCGGTTGATGATGAGCGGGGGACGGGACTGCATGGCACCTCCTGAACGCTGATAAACGTTGTTTGTACGCTTATCGTGGTATCCAACGAAAACAGCCCTCCACCCGCAAGCGGGCGAAGGACTGTGAACCACCACCATACGACATCCTGCGACGGTGCAACAGTCCTGTCGCCCTGCTCCGGGCTGCAGCCCCCTTCACCAGCGGCTAGACTGGAGCCCCTTTCGCTATGGAGTGCCCCATGTCGGTTCGACTCTTCGCCTGGTTGATGATCGGCCTCGGAGTGCTGCTGCCCTTTGTGGGCTGGCAAGCGGCAAGCCCGGTGGGCTTCGTCGGCCCCGTGCTGGTACTGCTGGGGATCCTGCTGCTGGTCACGTGCCGCCAACGTGGCCGCTGAGCGGGGACCCACCAGCCTGAGCGCCCTGCTGGAGCGGGTCAGGCAAGCCGGATCTCGAGAAACCAGCGTCAGCCTCGGCGCCATCCTGGAGGCCGTCGGCCGACGCAGCTTCGCCCCCTTCCTGCTGCTCGCCGGTCTGGTGACCCTGGCACCGCTGGTCGGCGACGTGCCGGGCGTGCCGACGCTGATGGCCAGCCTGGTGCTGCTCGCGAGCAGCCAGCTGCTGGCCGGGCGACGCAGCATCTGGCTGCCGCACTGGCTGCTGCAGCGCCGAGTGTCACGGCCGCGCTTCCATCGCGTGCTGGCCTGGCTGGAGCGCCCGGCGGCCTGGACGGACCGCCTGCTGCATCAACGCCTGACGGCGCTCACCCGCCCGCCGGCTCATTTCGCCGTGGCCCTGATCTGCCTGGTGATCGCGCTGGCCATGCCGCCCATGGAGTTCATCCCGTTCAGCGCCAACGGCGCCGGCCTCGCACTAACCCTGTTCGGGCTGGCACTGCTCGCCGACGACGGCCTCTTCGCCCTGGCGGGTTACCTGCTGACCGGGGGCACCCTGGCCATCGTGGTGGTAAGCGTGATGGGGTAACGCGGCGGTCAGGAGGCGGCGCGGGTCAGGTCGTGAAAGTGAATGCCGGTCGCCTTGATGACGGCGGTCATGGTGCGCAGGGTCGGGTTTCCCCTGGGTGACAATGCCCGGTACAGACTCTCGCGTGAGACCTTGGCACGCTCGGCCACCGCCGCCATGCCGCCTTGGGCTTCCACCACATGACGCAGCGCCAGCAGAAAGGCAGACTCTCCCCCCTCCTCGTCCAGCTCATCGAAGGCGGTGCGCAGGTAATCGACCGCCATGCCAGGGTCATCACGCAGCATCTCGATTACAGCAGTGTCGTGGCTTTTCATTTTCGTGCTCTCCTTCGGTGGTCTTTCAGAAACGCCGTCGCCTGCTCGATGTCAGCCTGCTGGCGCTTCTTGGTGCCACCGATCAACAACATCACCAGGCGTCTGCCCACCTTGGCGTAATACACGCGGTAGCCAGGGCCGTAGTCGATTCGAAGCTCCAGCACTCCATCTCCAACGGCCTTGGTGTCGCCGGCATTGCCGGCGGCCAAACGGTTGAGACGAGTCAGCACGCGCATGGCTGCCTGACGATCCTTGCCCTTGGTGGCATCCAGCCAGGCTTGAAACGGATCGTGGCCGTCAGCGGTGAGGTAGTGCGTAAGCTCCATCATCGGGCGCATTGTAGCTTAAAAACTACAAAAGCATGCAAGGAGACAGCCTCAAGAAGGCGCTGACGACGCCCTCCCTCTGCACCCTGAGTAACGTGGAGGCGAGAGGGAATGGCGAAAACGCCGACGGCCGCCTGCGGGGAAGGCAGGCGGCCGTCGTCATGATAGGGGGCTGGTACCGGCGGTCGGACTCGAACCGACAAGGGCTTGCACCCGGCGGATTTTGAATCCGATGCGAGATCAATGTAATCAGCATCTTGCAGGCGGCTATCGGAAAAATCCCAATTCCTGTCCCAATACTCAGAATGCGCTTGGGCGATACAGGATGCCACGCCTTGCCACTCGTCACAGCCGGTTTACGCCAGCCTGGGCGAACCCTACTTTTCCCTACCTGGCTGGCCAGCAGCGCCAGCAGTATCTCGACTGCTGCATACCTATCCCTCGGCGTCCGGCTCGTCAGGTTCAGCACTCAGCCCTGCCTTGAGCCGATGGACCGCAGGGCTCCGGGCGGCCAGGATCGCCAGCCGCGTCTCGGCCTGGCGCATCTCCTAGTCGATAGCGGCCATCTCAGAACACCTCCCGGTCGGCGTCATTCAAAGAAACTTCCCGAACCGATGTCCTAGAAGTCCTAATGTCCTGCTTGGGTGAGGTCGAAGGCAGGACTTCAGGACATTCAGGACTTCGATTCAAAGACTTTTGTTGGCCGATGCGCCATTTGACCTTGCCGCCGATCTTCCCGAGGCACCGACATTCGCGCGCAGCGACTCGACCTCCTCGGGGGCCAGCCGGTGCGAATCCCTAGTTTTCCCGTAACTATTCAGGTGGCTGC
>NZ_AXCA01000174.1:0-14368 GCF_000475415.1 Halomonas sp. PBN3
CCCCCCGCCGCGGCGGCCACGCGCCGGGTCGAGTCCTCCGCGCCGGCCAAGACGGCGTCCCCGGCGGCGCAGGGGCGCGGCCCCTATGGCCGGATTCCGGCGGCCCCCGCGGTGCGCCGCCTGCTGCGCGAGCATGGCCTCGCCCTGGAAGAGGTGCCGGGTAGCGGCAAGCAGGGGCGCGTGCTCAAGGAGGACGTGCTGCGCCACCTCGAGGAGAAGACGACTGACACCGCTGCCGGGCAACCGTCGGCATCACCGACCGCCGAGGGGCATGTCGCTCCGGCGACGCCTTTCCCCACCGAGGGCGAGGTGCGGGTGGAGCCACTGCGTGGCGTGCGCGCGGTCATGGCCCGGCGCATGGTGGAGTCGGCGTCCACCATTCCCCACTTCCAGTACGGCGAGGAGATCGACGTCACCGAGCTGCTGGCGCTGCGCGAGCGGTTGAAGCCGTTGGCCGAGGGCTCGCGACTCACCCTGATGCCCTTCTTCATGAAGGCGATGGCACTGGCGGTACGCGAGGCCCCGATTCTCAACGCCCGGCTCAACGACGCCGGCGACGAGATCCACTACCTGCCGTCGGTCAACGTCGGCATGGCGGTGGACAGCCGCAGCGGGCTGCTGGTGCCCAACGTCAAGGGGGTGGAGCGGCTCTCGCTGCTGGGTATCGCCGCCGAGGTGGCGCGGCTGACCGAGGCGGCGCGAGCCGGCAAGGTGGCCCAGGAGGATCTCAAGGGGGGCACCATCAGCATCTCCAATATCGGCGTCCTGGGGGGCACCTATGCGGCCCCGATCATCAACGCCCCCGAGTCGGCCATCGTCGCCATCGGCAAGACCCAGTGGCTGCCCCGCTTCGACGCCGACGATCGGGTGGTGAAGCGGGCGATCATGACCGTCACCTGGGCCGGCGATCACCGCATCATCGACGGTGGCACCATCGCCCGCTTCTGCAATGCCTGGAAGGGCTACCTGGAAGCGCCCGAGTCGATGCTTCTCCACTTGAGCTGACGCCATGAGCTGGAGTTTCCTGAGTAGGAGGCCGGCTTCGCCGGGCGAATGGCGCCGACAGGCGCCCGGCAGTGTTTCCACCCGCTGAGATGAAGCCATGCCCCAGGCGCCCCTGCAGCAGTTCTATATCCCGGAAGAGCAGTCGATCTACCTGCTCAGCCACGGCGATGCCCGCAAGCTCAAGGCCTGGGTGGCGCTGTGTCAGGAGCAGCTGGAGCAGCTCGGCTATCGGGAGATCGAGCTGGTGGGCAAGGGCGCCTATGGCTTCGTGTTCGCCGGGGTTACTGCCCTGGGCGACGATTACGTCTTCAAGTTCACCCGGGTCAACCTGCCCCAGCACCTACAGGACCGCCTCGAGGAGGAGGCCTTCATGCTGGAGCAGGTCGACCACCCCCGAGTGCCGCGGCTGATCGCCTTCCAGCGGCTGCGCCACCAGTCGATCCTGGTGATGCAGCGCGCCCCGGGGCACAACCTGGAGGAGGTCTCGCTGCGCGAGGGGCGGCTCTCGCCAAGGCTGGTCGTGCGCATCGCCGATCAGCTCGCCGATATCCTGCGTACCCTGAGGCGCGAGTCCGGACCCGCCGGCAAGCCCATCGTGCATGGCGATATCAAGCCCTCCAACCTGGTCTTCGACGCCCGCGACGAGACCATCGCGCTGATCGACTGGGGCTCCTCGGTGTTCGCCCAGCTCGATGCCAACCAGCAGTTCGTGGCGGCCAACGTCATGGAGCTGATGTCGGACAACCTGCAGCAGACCAATGCCCGCCTGGGCGACGTCTACTTCATCGGCGAGGAGCAGCTGAACGGGGCGCTCTCCTCGCCACGCTTCGACGAGCAGGGGGCCGCCGGCACCCTCTACGCGCTGGCCTCGGCCCAGTCCTGCCGCTTCGGGCACCGGGCGATCCCCGCCACCTCCCTGGGCCTGCCGGTGGAGTTCGCGAGGATGCTGGATGGCATGCTCGACCCCGACCCGCGGCTGCGTATGCGGGCCGGCGACCACTTCATCCGCGAGATGCCGAGGCTCGCCCGCACCGTGATGATCGACCTGCCCGAGCCCGCCGAGGCGCCGCTGGTGCCGGTGTGGGCGCGGCCCGCGGGGCGCGAGATCGATACCGTGGTGTACAGCTCGCGCAAGGCCTTCCTGCGCGAGGAGGGGGCGCCGGAGACCCTGAACGACGTCAATGACGTGCAGCTCGATCGCTACTATAAGAACTTCATGCAGGGCATGGGCGAGACCGAGAAGGCCTTCCTCGCCGCGGTGAGTCGCTTGGGTCGCTATCCGGTGGTGGGCGGGCTTGCGGTGCGCTGGGAGAGCGACGGGGTCTACATCGACACCTCGTTGAATCTCCACGACCCCGAACTCAAGGCCGCCTTCCGCTCGGCGGTCAACAACATGGTGCACCTGGCCCGGGCGATCTACCGTCAGGGGATCTTCAAGAGCTGCCTGTTCAATGCCCGGGACACCCTACACCTGGAGCGCGAGAGCCCGGCGCAGCCCTTCGTGCTCGAGCCCGGCATGCGCCTTCACTACGAGGTCAGCGCGGTGCCGGAGCTGGAGGATCGCACCCGCCTGCACAGCTACTTCGAGGACGGCCCAGACCCCGAGGAGTTCCTGGTGCTGCCCGAGGCGATCATCGTCGCCCTGGAGGCGCTCAACGAGATCCACCATACCGGGATGATCATCTTCGAGGCGCTTCCCCACCACCTCAAGATCCACAGCTACTACCGCCTGCTCGATCCCTCCCGGGAGGCCGAGTTCCGCGCCCGCCTCGAGGAGATCCTCGAGGCCGTGGGGAGGATAGAGGGCCTCGGCGTCTCCGGCTTCATGAAGATGCCCTACAAGGACACCCGCTTCTTCCCCCACGTGGAGCGCCAGCCGGAGCGTTTCTACCCGCGCAACCCGCGCCAGGTGGCGGAGTAGCGGCGCCTTCGCCAGGTCGCTCGACGGCGAGGGCCTGGCAGGCACTGGCTTAGCCCGGCGTGTCGATCGATACCTGGGTGGCCAGCACCTTGTGCAGGAAATCTCGCGTACGGGGATCCTGCGGCGAACCGAAGAGCTGGTCGGGCGGTCCCTGCTCGACGATGCGACCGCCCTCCATGAAGATCACCCGGTCCGCCACGTCCCGGGCGAAGCTCATCTCATGGGTGACGACCAGCATGGTCTGGCGCTCTCGCGCCAGCTGCTTCATCAGGTTCAACACCTCCTCGACCCACTCCGGATCCAGCGAGGAAGTCGGCTCGTCGAAGAGGATCACCTCGGCCTGGGCCGCCATGGCGCGACCGATACCCACCCGCTGCTGCTGGCCTCCGGACAGGGAGGCGGGATAGGCATCGGCCTTGTCGGCCAGGCCGATGCGCTCCAGGATCTCCCTGGCCCGCGCATACGCCTTCTCCTTCGGCCAGCGATTGACGACGATCAGCCCCTCGGCGATGTTCTGAAGCGCCGTCTTGTTGGCGAACAGCGCGTAGTTCTGGAACACGAAGGCCGTGCGCCGCCGGGCGGTCAGGATGTCCGCCCGGCTGGCCTGGGTGACGTCCACGTCCAGATCACCGATGATCAGCCGGCCGGCATCCGGGCGCTCGAGGAAGTTCAGGCAGCGCAGCAGCGTCGACTTGCCGGTCCCCGAAGGGCCGATCACCACGATGATCTCGCCCTGCTCGATGGCCAGGTCGATGCCGTCGAGCACGGCGGTTCCGCCGAAGCGCTTGATGAGTCCCTCTACCTTGATCATCGGCGATAGGCCTCGTTGAGTCGGGTTTCCAGGCGCCGCTGGAACCAGGCCAGCAGCTCGACGATCACCCAGTAGAAGATCGCCACGGTGATGAAGGCCTCGAAGTAGAGGAAGCTGCCGGCGGCCTCCTTCTGGGTGGCACCCATCAGCTCGGTGACCCCCAGGGTGAAGGCCAGGGAGGTCGCCTTGATCATGTCGATGAAGTAGTTCATCAGCGTCGGCACCGCGACACGCGTGGCCTGGGGCAGCACGATGCGCCGCATGAGCTGGCTGTTGGTCATGCCGATCGAGAGGGCCGCCTCCGTCTGGCTCCGGTCCACCCCGACGATGGCGGCACGGATGGACTCGGCCATGTAGGCCGAGAAGTGCAGGGTCAGGCCCATGATGGTGGCGGTCACGCCGTTGATCTGGGTCAGGAAGGCCATCAACTGGGGCAAGCCGTAGTAGAAGAGGAACAGCTGCACCAACAGCGGCGTGCCGCGGAAGAAGGAGATGAAGAGCAGGGTGGCGGCGTTGAGGCCCGGGATGCGCAGCACGCGAATCACGGCCAGGCCGCAGGCCAGCACCAGAGCCAGCGCCATTCCCACGGCGGCCATCTGCAGAGTCAGCGGCAGGTAGCGCAGCAGGATGGGCACCAGCCCCAGCATGTAGTCGACATCGAGCACTTGCATGGAAGCGCCTCAGCGGCGGGTGATGTCGGTGCCGAACCACTCTTCGGAGATGGCCGCGAGCTCGCCCGACTCACGCAGCCGAGTCAGGGCGGCGTCGACGCGGTCACGCAAGGCTCGGTCCTCTTCGGTGTCGCGGAACGGCAGGGCATTGCGGATCTCGGAGAAGGGCTGGCCGGCCAGTGCCAGCGGCAGCGGCTTCTCCTTGATCACCTGGCTGGCACTCACCCGGTCCATGACGAAGGCGTCGACGCGCCCCAGGGCGGTGTCCTGCTCGATGTTGCTCTCGTAGGTGCGGATGTCGATCTCGTCGGCGTAGGGCAGCTCGCGCAGCAGCTGCTCGTAGTTGGAGCCGAGGTTAACCGCGACGGTCTTGCCCTTCAGGTCCTCGACGCCCTGGATCTCCTCGTTGCCTTCCCGCACCACGATCTGGGCGCCGTCATAGACGTAGGGTTGGGTGAAGGCGTACTTGGCGGCGCGCTCCTCGGTGATGGTGATCTGGTTGGCGATGGTGTCGATGCGCCCCGACTCGAGCATGCCGAAGAGTCCCGAGAAGTTCGCCGTGACGAACTCGACCTCGACGTCCATCTCCTCGGCCACGGCCTCCATGACATCCACCTCGAAGCCCTGGAGCGTGTCTTGCTCGACGAAGGTGAAGGGGAAGTAGCCGCCGGACATGCCGACCCTGATGGTGTGTTCATCGGCCTGGGTCAGGCCGCCAGCGGTCATCAGGCTTGCGGCCACGGCGGTAAGGGCTAAGCGCTTGAGCATGCGGTACTCCTGTATGTCTGCTGAAGTCAGGGGGAGAGATCGCGACGTCTGTGTCGCTGTTGGCTACACACAGTAAAGAATAAGGCAGCGCCGTTTCCAATAGCCATTGGTTATTTGAGCTGCTGTCGCTGCCGGTCACCGCGTGCCGGCGCTTCGGCCCCCGTCGCGGGAGAACCGCTCCTTCCACGTACCCGCCCATCGAGCTCTTCGACGATGTCGCCAGGGGCGACCAGTTCGCAATGCTGCATGAACCCCAGGCGCTGACCAACCCGCGACTGCGGGCACACATCGGAGACCTGGGACTGGTTCCCCGCGAGGAGATCCCCTTCGATATTCTGGCCTGCTACTATGCCGTGGCGTCCTTCACCCACGTCAATCCGGCAGGGTCGCGCTTCAGCGTGGGGGAGTCCGGTGTGCTGGGCGCTGATGACGCCGAGGCCGGTGATGGCCATGGTCCAGAGCGCTCCCTACGAGCTGGTCCGGAATGGCACCGTTACCGAGGTAACCCTTCTCTCCACTCCGTGTACGGAACTCAGATGTTAGCGCCGATGCTCTTCAAACTGCTGGCCACCGCCGGCATCGTGATCCTGGTCGCCCTGGCGGTGGCCCGGGTGGGGCCGCGCCTTGGCGGGATACTGGCCGGCACCCCGGTGATCCTGGGGCCCGGCTACTTCTTCATGCTGCGCGAGCAGCCCTCGGCCTTCGTGCAGGAGGCGGTGCTCTCCACCCTGCATGCCCTGTTGGCGACCCTGCTGTTCACGGTGTGTTTCGTGATGACCGCCGGCCGGCTCTCGGCGCTCAGGAGCCTGGGGCTCGCCAGCCTGCTGTGGCTGCCGGCGTCGCTGCTGTTCACCTTCCTGCCCGGCGGCCTGGCGGGCGCGCTGGGTGCCTACCTGGTGCTGCTGGTGCTGGCCGAGGGGGTCAATCGCTGGCTGCGCCTGGGGCAGCCGGTGGTGGTGGCGAGCTCGGGCTGGCTCGACCTGCTGCTGCGCGGCCTGCTGGCCGGTGGGCTGGTGAGCCTGGCCACCACCCTCGCCGCGCGGGCGGGACCGGGGGTCTCCGGGGTCATCCTGGGGTTTCCCGCCGGCATCCTGACCATCGCCTGGGCACTCCACGAGCGCTACGGCGCCGAGGTCGCACGCATGACGGTGAGTATGACCCAGCGCGGCATGCTGAGCCTGCTCGCGTTCTGCTCGGTGAGCTACCTGGGAGTGGGGCAGCTGCCCGGGATGCTGGTGTTCGCGCTCTCCCTGGCGGCCGCCATGGCCACCAGTTTCCTGCTGTTCATGTTCAGCCTGTGGCGCGCCCGGCGCCTCTTCACCCGCGAGGCGGCCTGAGCCCGCCCGATACGAGCTACAGCGACGCCGCGGCCCGGGCGGCCTGGTCGTAGATGCCCGACATCGCCCGCAGCATGCCCGCCAGGCGGCTGGTCTCCTCGGGCTCGATCCCCAGCGATGAGAGCGATTCGATCAGGCAGTCCTCGCGGATCTCGGCGTAGCGCTGGCAGGTGCTGCGCCCCTCCTCGGTGGAGTGGAAGAAGGTCTCCTTGCCGCGCTTCTCGCCATGGACCAGCCCGAGCTTGGTGAGCTTCTTGAGCGCATAGGTCACGGTGTGGCTGTCCTCGACATTGAGCACCAGGCAGATGTCGGCGAGCCGCTTGGCACGCTCGCGATGGTTGACGCTATGCAGTACCAGCACGTCCAGCGGGCCGAGCTCCGGGTAGCCCGCCGCGGTCATGCAGCGCACCATCCAGCGGGTGAAGGCGTGGGAGGCGATGATCAGCCCGAACTCGAACTCCGACTGCTCCTGGGCGCGATGGGAGAGGTGGGCGGAGGAGACGATGGGGCCCCGAGAGGCCCCCTTGGCGGTGCGGCGTTCCGTGTCCATCGGTGGTCACGCTCCTCGGTCATTGTTGAGGGTCAGTTGGCCATGGCCTGGGGCAGCCAGGTGGCGATGCCCGGGAACAGCCAGATCAGGACCACCCCCAGCATCATCAGGAAGAAGAAGGGCAGGGCGGCCCAGGCGATGGAGAGGATGTTGCGCCCCGTCATGCCCTGCAGCACGAAGAGGTTGAAGCCCACCGGCGGGGTGATCTGCGACATCTCCACCACGATGACCAGGTAGATGCCGAACCAGATCAGGTCGATGCCCGCCGCCTCCACCATGGGCAGCATGATGGAGGTGGTGAGCACCACCACCGAGATGCCATCCAGGAAGCAGCCTAGCAGGATGAAGAACAGCGTCAGCGCCATGATCAGCATCCACGGCGAGAGGCCGAGGGTGCCGATCCAGGCGGCCAGGTCGCTGGGCAGCCCGGTGAAGCCCATGGCGGCGGTGAGGAAGGAGGCGCCGGCCAGGATGAAGGCGATCATGGTGGAGGTGCGCACCGCCCCCAATAGGGCGTCGCGGAAGGTGGCGCGGTTCATGTTGCCCTGCAGGCGTGCCAGCAGCAGCGACAGCACCACCCCCACGGCGGCCGCCTCGGTGGGCGAGGCCAGGCCGGCATAGATCGAGCCGATGACGCCGACGATCAGCGCGAGCATCGGGATCAGGCGCCGGGCGCGGCGCAGCTTCTCGGCCAGCGGCAGGCGATCCTCGGCGGGGGGCACCTTGTCGGGATAGCGCCAGGACCACAGCATCAGGTAGCCGGCGAACAGCGAGATCAGCAGCAGCCCGGGCAGGATGCCGGCCATGAACAGGCGGGCGATGGACTGGTCGGTGGCCACGCCGTAGACGATCAGGATGATCGACGGCGGGATCAGCAGGCCCAGGGTGGCGGAGCCCGCTAGGGTGCCGATCACCAGCTTCTCGTCGTACCCGCGCCGGGTCAGCTCGGGGATGCTCATCTTGCCCATGGTGGCGCAGGTGGCGGCCGAGGAACCGGAGACGGCGGCGAACAGGCCACAGCCCACCACGTTGGTGTGCAGCAGGCGGCCGGGGATGCGCTGCATCCAGGGCGAGAGCCCGGTGAACATGTCGTCGGCCAGGCGCGAGCGGAACAGGATCTCGCCCATCCAGATGAACATTGGCAGGGCGGTCAGCTCCCAGCTGTAGCTGGAGCCCCAGATATCGGACGCCATCACGCTGCCGGTGGGCACCGAGGAGAACTGGGAGAGGCCCAGCCAGCCCAGCCCCAGCAGCGAGAAGGCGACCCAGACGCCGCTGCCGAGCAGCAGCAGCAGGGCGCCGAAGAGTACGAGCATCATGGTCAGCATGTCAGGTCTCCGGGCTCACTCGTGGCCGCTGTCGTCGATGGTGAAGGCGTGCGGGTCACGGATGGCGGCGACCAGCGTCTGCCAGAGCCCCTCCGCCAGCGCCAGGCAGAACAGGACCACCCCGGCGAGCATCGCCGACTGGGGGATCCACAGCGGGATGCTGACCAGCCCGTAGGAGCTCTCGTTGAAGGCGATGCTATCGGCCAGCAGCCAGTAGAGGTTCCACGCCAGGTAGAGGCAGAGCGCGAGGGCGACGACGAGGCAGAAGACCTCGACCCAGGCGCGCAGGGCCGGGGGCAGCCGGCCGATCAGCAGGGTGACGCGAATATGGCCGCCATGCACGAAGGTGTAGGCCAGCCCCAGGAAGCTGGCGCCGACCAGCAGGAAGCCGGAGATCTCGGCGAGGCCGGGGATCGCCAGGCCGATGCGGTTGCCGCCGACCCAGGTGGCCACCTGGTCGACGATGCGCCCGAGGATCTGGGCGGTGATCAGCAGGCAGATCAGGCTCAGGCAGGCCGCGGCCAGGTAGCCGCCGAGGTGATAGAGGGGGCGGAGGCGGTAGGTCATGAGCGGATCCCGAGGGTGTATCGTTGGTGCCCCGGCCTGAGTGGCCGGGGCGGTGGGGCCGGGGTCACTCCCCGGCGTTGCGGTAGGCCTCGAGGATGGCCTGCCCCTGCTCGCCGGCGCGTTCGACCCACTCCTGGGTCATGGTCTCGCCCACCTCACGGAGCTTTTCGGTCAGCGCCTCGCTCGGCTCGCTGACCTCGATGCCGTTCTCCTCGAGCACCGCGATGGCATCGTCGGTCTCCTGGCGGCTCATCTCCCAGCCGCGGGTCTCGGCCTCGGCGGCGGCGTCCAGCAGCGCCTGCTGGGTAGTCTCGTCAAGGCGCGAGAAGGCGCGCTCGCTGACGATGATCATGTTCTTGGGCAGCCACAGCTGGGCGTGGTTGAAGTGGCTCAGGTAGTCCCACGCCTTGGTGTCGGCACCGGTGGCCGGCGAGGTGATCATGGCGTCGACGCGGCCGGTGCTGAAGGCGGTGGGGATGTCAGGGACCTCCACCTGGGTGGGCACCGCGCCGACCAGCTGGGCGATGCGCTCGCTGGCGGTGTTGTAGGCACGCATGCTCAGGTTGCGGAGGTCATCGCCGCTCTCGACCGCCTGGTTGGTATAGATGCCCTGGGGCGGCCACGGCACGGCGAACAGCAGCCGCAGCCCCTGGTGCTCGAGCTCCTCGGCGATGATCTCCCGCGAGGCCTCCCACAGCTGCCAGGCTTCCTCGTAGCTGGCGGCGAGGTAGGGCACCGAGTCCACCTCGAAGATCGGATTCTCGTTGGCGAGACGCGACATGATCAGCTCGCCCATGGGCACGATGCCCCGGCGCACCGAGTTCTTGATCTCGGCGTGGCCGATCAACGAACCGTTGGAATGCACGGTGATGTCCAGCTCGCCGTCGGTGGCCTCGCGCACGTCGTCGGCGAACTCCCGGATGTTCACGGTGTGGAAGGTGCGATCGCCATAGGGCGTCGGCATGTCCCACTCGGTGGCGGCGACGGCGCCCGTGGAGAGGGTGGCCAGGCTGGCGCCCAGGGCCGCGGCGGTGGCCAGGTGGGGAAGGCGGGATTGGATCGCAGGCATCGAAAGGTCCTCGTTGAGTGTTCGTTGTTGTGCGGGTCGCGTGTCGAATGTCACCGACTACGCTCAGAGTGTAGCCGTGACGATGGGGCGAGGTTAGGCGGGTCCTGTTATCTTCGTCAACGTTAACTAGACGAATGGATGATGTGTTATCTATAAATTGTTGATAAATTCATCAAGACATTTCGATCAGGAGAGCCTCATGCCATCGCGTCCCTTGCTGCTCAATGCCGACATGGGCGAGAGCTTCGGTCCCTGGGTGATGGGCATGGACCATGAGGTGATGCCCCATGTGGACCTGGCCAATGTCGCCTGCGGTTTCCATGCCTCCGACCCCGACGTGATCCGCATGACGGTGCGGCTCGCCGCCCGGCACGGCGTGCGGGTCGGTGCCCATCCCGCCTATCCCGACATGGTGGGGTTCGGCCGGCGCTCCCTGGCCTGCTCCGCCGAGGAGGTGGAGAACCTGGTGCTCTACCAGCTCGGTGCCCTCTCCGGGGTGTGCCGCGCGGAGGGGCTGGCGGTGAGCTACGTCAAGCCCCACGGCGCCCTCTACAACGACATGGCCCGCGACCCCGAGATCATGACCGCGGTGATGCGGGCGATCCTGGCCTTCGATCCCTCCCTGCCGTTGATGACCATGGCGACCCGGGACACCTCGGCGGTGCGCGAGCTGGCCGAGGCTCAGGGCGTCACCCTGTGGTTCGAGGCCTTCGCCGACCGCGCCTACGATGGCGAGGGGCGGCTGGTCTCGCGTCGCGAGATGGGCGCCGTCCACCATGACCCCGAGGTGATCGTCGACCAGGCGGTGCGCATCGCCAGCGGCAAGCCCTTGACGGCAAACGATGGCAGTGAGCTGGTACTGGCCGCCGACACCCTCTGCGTGCATGGTGACAACCCGGAGTCCATCGCCGCGGTGAAGGCCATTCGCCAGGCACTGAGCGGTCTCGGGGCGAGCGCATGAGGCAGGATCCTGGATTGCCGCGGATCGAGTCCGCCGGCCTCGATGGCTGGATGGTGCGCCTCTTCGAGTGCATCGACGAGGGCAACCTGGCCTGGCTCGGCGCCCTGGCGCGCCGCTGCGAGGAGGCCTTCGGTGAGGCCCTGGTGGACCTGGTACCGTCCTATACCACCCTGCTGGTGGTGTTCGACCCGCTGCACCTGGCGCCGGCCTCCGCCCGCCAGCGCCTGCAGTCGCTGCTGGCCACCCTTGAGCCCGACGAAGAGCTCGGCACGGGCGAGGTGCATGAGTTGCCCACCTGGTACGACCCCAGCGTCGGACCCGACCTCGAGAGGGTCGCCCGGTATGCCGGCATGAGCGTGGAGGACGTGATCGACTGTCACGCCGGGCGCGACTATCGCGTCTTCGCCCTGGGCTTCGCTCCCGGCTTCGCCTTCATGGGGCTGCTCGACGAGCGCCTGGAGGTACCGCGCCTGGACACGCCGCGCCAGCGGGTGCCGGTTAACAGCGTGGCCATCGCCGGCCGCCAGACTGCCGCCTACCCGGCGGTCACGCCGGGTGGCTGGAACCTGCTGGGGCGTACCGCCGCGCGCCTCTTCGATCGCGACCGCGACGGTTTCAGCCTGCTCAGGGTGGGGGACCGGGTGCGCTTCGTGGCGGTGGATCGTGCCACCTTCGAGCGCCAGGGCGGTAACGCCACGCCGATGGAGGTGCGTCCATGAACCAATATACCGTTATCGGGTTTCGCGTCGAACGTGCCGGCCCCCTGGCCCTGCTGCAGGATGCCGGACGGTTCGGCGTGCGCCGCCTGGGCGTGACCCAGGGCGGGCCAGCCGATCTGCACGGCTGGGCCTGGGCCAACCGCCTGGCTGGTAACGCTTGGGGGGCGGCGGCGCTGGAGATCACCTTCGGTGGCCTGACGCTGGTGGCGGAGCGTGACCTGACCCTCGCCGTGGCCGGTGCCGACCTGGGGGCGACCCTCGACGAGAGCCTCTTGCCGCTGTGGGAGGCGGTGACGGTGCGGGAAGGGCAGAGGTTGACCTTCGGTTCGCCGCGTCATGGCCTGCGCGCCTACCTGGCCGTGGCGGGGGGCTTCCAGGCCGAGCCGGTACTGGGCAGCGTCAGTTGCGTGGTGCGTGAGGGGCTGGGGGGCTTCGATGGTCGTGGCAGCAAGCTTGCCGACGGCGACCGCCTGGCGGTGAGCGCCGATGCGGGCCGGCGAGTCGCCAAGCAGGAAGTGCCGGAAGGGGAGCGCCCCGACTACGCGGAGCCTGCGACGCTGCCGCTGCTGCCCGGGGCGCAGGTGGCTGATTTCAGCGGTGATAGCCTGTTCGCCGCCTTCAATCGCCCCTGGCGGGTGGACGAGCGTGCCGATCGCATGGGGGTGCGGCTGACCGGCCCGCGCCTGAGCTGCCGGATCGGTTCGCTGATCTCCGAGGGGATCGGGCTCGGGGCGGTGCAGGTACCCCCCGACGGTCAGCCCATCGCGCTGCTCAACGACCGCCAGACCATCGGGGGCTATCCGCGGCTGGGCGCGCTGACGCCGCTTGCGGCCGCCCGGCTGGCCCAGTGCCTGCCGGGTCAGGAGATACGCCTTCGGCCTAGCACCCTCGAGCGTTCCCTGGCGACGCTGCGCCGTTTCCGCGACGCCGTGGCCGGCTGAGCGCCCGGTCTTCAGGACATCATCAGGCGCCCAGGCCGCTCTCGCGCAGCAGCTGGTCGATGCTGGCGCCGGCGCGGGTCGGCTGGGCGTCCTCCATCAGCAGCTCGACCTCGAGGGCGGCGACACCGCCCTCGAGGCAGCGTTCGATCAGTACCGAGCGGCTGAGGCCGGTGGCCTCGGCGAGGCGCTCGAGGCGGGCTTCCAGCTCCCTGGACAGTCTCAGGATATGGGGCATGACGCGGTCTCCGGGTTGAGGCTTGCCGTTGCACTCCACATTGGCCATCCTTGCAGGCCTTCATGTCGCTAGCATGACAGATTCTTCGGCAAATGGCGTCGGGACGACCCGGCTTGCTTTCCACGCTGCGGGGACGGCCTCGCCGGAACAGGGACTTCACGACGATGGCAACGGCCTGGACGCTGCTGGTAATCGCGGGGCTGCTGGAGGTGGCCTGGGCGCTGGGGATGAAGGCCACGGAGGGTTTCACTCGGCTGTGGCCGAGCCTGTTCACCGTGACTACGATGCTGGCCAGCTTTTACCTGCTGGCCCAGGCGATGAAGGCACTGCCGGTGGGCACCGCCTATGCGGTATGGGTCGGCATCGGCGCCGTGGGTACCGTGCTGCTGGGCATCCTGATCTACGGTGACAGCGCCTCGCTGCTGCGCCTGGCGAGCCTGGTGCTGGTGCTGGCGGGCCTGGTCGGACTCAAGCTGGCGGGGTGATCAGGTCAGCCCCTGCTGGCGCATGGCCTCGGTGATGATCGGCACCGGAGTCATCAGGTGCTCGCGCATCATGGCGGTGGCGCGCTCGCTGTCGCGGGCCAGGATCACCTCGACCAGGGCGGCGTGCTCGCGCCGCTTGCGCTCCAGCGCCTCCTCGGAGAGCACCGTCTCGCGCAGCCACAGGTGGCGATAGCGCTCCACCTGGTCGAACAGGCTCTGGCGAATCTGCAGCAGGTGGGGGGATCCACAGCCGCTGACGATGGCGGTGTGGAAGGCCTGGTGCCGGGTGTCCCAGACCTCGAGCAGCTCCTCGGGGGTGTTGACCTCCATCACCTTGGAGAGGGTGTGGGCGCGGGCCAGGATCTCGGCCTCCCAGCTGTCGTCGCCGCGCTCGATGGCCAGCGCCAGCAGGAGCCCCTCGATGTGGGCCCGGGCGTCGTAGAGGTCGGCCAGCTCGGCCAGCGACATCGGCGCCACGCGGAAGCCCCGCTGGCTGATTGCCACCACCAGGCGTTCCGCCACCAGCTGGGAGAGCGCCTCGCGCAGGGGGCCGACACCCAGGTCGTAGCGCTCCTTCAGCCGACTCATCAGCAGCTTCTCGCCGGGCTTGAAGACGTTGCGGATGATGTCCTTCTTCAGGCGATGGTAGGCGCTAATCCCGAGGTTCTCGCGGGACGCCGGGGTGTCGAGGGGCATGGTATCCATGATGTCGTCATTTTGTCCGTGTGCCTGACATGGTAGCCGAATATCGGCTCCCGGGTTAATGCCGCCCGGCTATGTCGCCTCCTCATTGCCCGCCTCTGGGCTCGTCTTGAGCGCCTGCCAGGCGGTATAGGTGCTGAGAAAGACACGGCCCGTCAGGTCGTCGAGGAAGTCGCTGCGCTTGAGGCGGTCCATCACCGGCCCCTTGACCTCGGCCAGGTGCAGCGTGACCTCCGCCTCCTGCAGGCGCGCGTTGATGGCATCCAGGCTCTCCAGCGCCGAGGCGTCGATCAGGTTG
>NZ_AXCA01000175.1:0-38297 GCF_000475415.1 Halomonas sp. PBN3
TTCCGGTGCAATATCCGGGCTAGGGGTGTCGCGCAGCCTGGACCAGGGCTTCATCGACTACCTCGATCAGACCCAGACCCAGCGCGCCGAGACCCTGGCCGCCGGGCTCGCCGAGGAGTGGGCACGCCGCGGCGACTGGCAGTGGCTGCGCGAGTCGCCGCGCGCCTGGCACCGCCTGGTGCGCCGCCAGCTGTGGCCGGGCGCCGGCCCGGCGCCGGTGGGCATCGAGCGCCAGCTCGGCGACCCCAGGGACTTCGTGCTCCACGACGGCACGGGGCTGCCGGTGATCGGCCTGCCGCCGGATGACGACGAGGAGGCGGCCACCCTGCGCTGGCTGCCCATCGAGCATCAGGGCGAGCGCGTCGGCACCCTGGGCTATCGCCCCCCGGAACAGCTGATGGCGCGCATGGAGCGCATCTTCCTCAGCCGCCAGCAGCGCAACCTGGGGATCATCATCGGCGCCCTCGGCCTGGCCTCGTTGCTGCTCGCCGGCGGCCTCTCCTGGTGGCTGGGACGACGCACCCGCGGCATGGCGCTGGCCACCCGCCGGCTCACCGAGGGCGACTACGGCACCCGCCTGACGGAACGCGGCCGCGACGAACTCTCGCGCCTCTCACGCGACTTCAATGTACTCGCCGCCACTCTGGAAGCGAGCCGCGAGGCACGCAGCCGCTGGGTCTCCGACATCGCCCACGAGCTGCGCACCCCGCTCTCCGTGCTGCGCGGCGAGATCGAGGCGATGCAGGACGGCATCCGCGAGCTGGACCAGGACAGCCTGCACTCCCTCTCCCAGGAGGTCGGGCAGCTGGAGCGCCTGGTGGCCGATCTGCGCCTGCTCTCCCAGAGCGACGCCGGGGCCCTGGAGGTCCAGCTCGCCCCCCTCGACCTGGCCGAGAGCCTGTCCCAGCGGCTGGAGGAGGCCGGCGGCTGGCTCGACGACAGCGGCATCGCCCTGGAGCAGGCGATCCAGGGGCCGGCCTGGATCCGCGGCGACGCCAGCCGCCTGCGCCAGTTGTGGAGCAACCTGCTCGACAACACCTGCGCCTATACCCGGGCCCCCGGCCGGCTGCGCGTGGTCCTCGCCCGCAACGCCGGTGGCCCGGTGGTCACCTGGGAGGACAGCGCTCCCGGGGTGCCCGCCGCGGTGCTGCCGCGGCTCACCGAGCGGCTCTACCGGGTCGAGGGCTCGCGCAGCCGCGCCAGTGGCGGCAGCGGCCTGGGGCTCTCCATCGCCACCGCCCTGGTCAAGGCCCACGGCGGCGAGATGACGGCCGCCGCCTCGCCGCTGGGTGGGCTACGCTGGAGCCTGCGCTTTCCCCCACTCGATGACGCCACGCTCAGGGAGGAGACCCCATGACCCACACCGAACGGCCGCCGCGCATCCTGATCGTCGAAGACGAACCCAAGATCGCCCGCCTGGTGGCCGACTACCTGGCCGGCAGCGGCTTCGAGCCGCATCACCTAGACCACGGCGATGCCGTCATCCCCTGGCTGGAGGAGACCCGGCAGGCCGGCGAGGGGCCGGCGCTGGTGCTGCTCGACCTGATGCTGCCCGGCACCGACGGCCTGACCCTGTGCCGCGAGATCCGCCAGCGCTGGCCGGCCCTGCCGGTGATCATGCTCACCGCCCGGGTCGAGGAGGTGGACCGCCTGCTGGGCCTGGAGCTGGGCGCCGACGACTACATCTGCAAGCCGTTCAGCCCCCGCGAGGTGGTGGCCCGGGTCAAGGCGGTGCTGCGCCGCAGCCAGCTGGCCGGCGAGCCCGACCCTGCCGGCAGCAACCTGGTACTCGACGAGGAGGGCTGGCGGGCCCTGGCCGATGGCCACGACCTCGGCCTGACCGCCGTGGAGTTCCAGCTGCTCAAGGTGATGATGCACGCTCCGGGACGCATCTTCTCCCGCGACCAGCTGATGGATCACATGTACCGCGATCACCGCATCGTCTCCGAGCGCACCGTGGACAGCCACGTCAAGAAGCTGCGCCGCAAGATCAGCGAGGTATGGCCCGAACGCGAGGTGATCCGTTCGGTCTACGGCGTCGGCTACAAGTACCAGCCAGAGGCGTGAACCTGCACCCTCGTTGCACCGTCGCTGCACCAACCTTGCACGCCGGCGGCGCAGAGTGACAGTCGTCAACCCGAGGCCCAAGGAGCTTCCCCATGCAGAACCGATTCCCCCGCAAGACGCTGGCCGCCGCCCTGCTCGCCCTGGCCATCGCCCCCGTGGCACTCACGGCCACCGCGGCGCCCGGTGAGGGCGCCGAGACCCGCGAGCAGTGGCTCGAGGCCCGCGCCGAGCATCAGGCCGAGCGGCGCGCCGCCCTCTTCGAGCGCGCCGGCATCGACGCCGCGACCCGCGAGGCCCTGGAGAGCGCCAGCCGCGAGCACCGCGAGGCCATGGCCGAGCTGCGCCGGGAGCATCGCGAGCGCATGAACGCGCTGCTCAGCGATGAGCAGCGCGAGGCCCTGAAGGCGGCGCGCCTGGAGATGCACCAGGAGTACCAGGCCGAACGGCATCAGCGCCGCGCCACCTCCCTGCAGCGGCGCATGACCGAGATGGTCGACGGCTGGGACCTCTCCGAGGAGGAGCGCGAGGCCCTCGGCGAGCTGCGCCGGGAGCACTACGCGGCGATGGCCGAGCTGCGCGACCGCGACTTCGATTCCCGCGAGGCGCGCCGCGAGGCCTTCCAGGCCCTGCGCGACGAGCACCAGGCCGCGCTGGGTGAGCTGCTGACTGAGGAGCAGCTCGAGGAGATGCGCCAGACCGCCCGCGAGGCCTACGGCAAGGGGCCCAAGGGCGGCAAGGGCGACAGCCAGGGCCGCGCCGACTGACCCACTCCTCCCCCTCCGCCACTCGCGACGCCCGGCCCCGTGCCGGGCGTCGTCGTCTGCGTCTTTGCTGCGACACGCCCCGGCTGCGACCTTGGCCGCCTTGCGGCGGCGTCGGCGGCGGCGTAACGTCATGGGCCCGCTCTTTAGCAAGCAAAGGAGTTGCCATGTCACGCGCCTCCGATGACGCCGGCTACCGCCTTCCCCTGCCCGGCAGCGCCCTGCTGGCCACCTGGCGCCGGGGGTACGGCCTGGCCGAGCTGCGCCGCGACCTGCTCGCCGGCCTGACCATCGGCATCGTCGCCGTGCCCCTCTCCATGGCGCTGGCCATCGCCACCGGCGTGCCGCCCCAGCACGGCCTCTACACCGCCATCGTCGCCGGCGCCATCATCGCCCTCACCGGCGGTTCGCGCTTCAACGTCTCCGGCCCCACCGCCGCCTTCGTGGTGATCCTCTTCCCCATCGTCGCCAGCCACGGCATCGGCGGGCTCTTGATCGCCACCCTGATGGCCGGGCTAATCCTGGTGGCGCTGGGTCTGGCGCGGCTCGGCAGCCTGATCCAGTTCGTGCCCTACCCCGTGGTGCTGGGCTTCACCGCCGGCATCGCCGTGGTCATCGCCCTGCTGCAGCTCCCCGACTTCCTGGGCCTCGAGGTGGCCCTCGGCGAGAGCACCCTGGGCAATGCCGCCACCATCGGCGGGGCGCTGGCGACCCTCGACCCCGCCGAGCTGGGCGTCGGCCTGGTGACGCTGGCCACCCTGGTCCTGTGGCCACGCCTGCGCCTGCCGATCCCCGCGCCGCTGGTGGGGCTCGCCGTGGGCACCCTGGCGGCGCTGGCCGTGACGCCCCTGGGCGTGGAGGTGGACACCATCGCCTCGCGCTTCAGCTGGAGCCTACAGGGCGAGAGCGGCAGCGGCATCCCGCCCTTCGCGCCGAGCCTGGTGCTGCCCTGGCAGCTGCCGGGCCCCGACGGCAGCCCGCTGACGGTGGACTTCGCGCTGATCCGCGAGCTGCTCGGCCCGGCACTGGCCATCGCCATGCTGGGGGCCATCGAATCACTGCTCTGCGCGGTGGTGGCCGACGGGCTGACCCGCACCCGCCACGACCCCAACGCCGAGCTGCTGGGCCAGGGGCTGGGCAACATCGCCGCGCCCTTCTTCGGCGGCATCACCGCCACCGCCGCCCTGGCACGCACCGCCACCAATATCCGCAGCGGCGCCGTCTCGCCGGTCGCCGCGGTGGTCCACGCCCTGGTGGTGCTGCTGGCGGTGGTACTGCTGGCGGGCGTGCTGGCCCTGGTGCCCATGGCGGCACTCGCCGCGCTGCTCTTCATCATCGCCTGGAACATGAGCGAGGCGCGCCACTTCGTGCATACGCTGAGAAGCGCCCCGGCCAGCGACGCGGCGATCCTGGTGATCTGCTTCGCCCTGACGGTGGTCTTCGACATGGTGCTGGCCGTGGCGGTAGGCATGGGCCTGGCGGCGGCGCTCTTCATCCGCCGCATGGCCGAGGTGACCCGCACGCGGCGGCTGGACGCGCCACGCGAGGCGGGCCCCGGCGACCTGCCGGCCGGGGTAGCGCTCTACGATATCGACGGCCCGCTGTTCTTCGGCGCCGCCGAGAAGGCGGTCTCCTCGCTGCGGGTGGTGGACCCGGAGATCCGCGTAATACTGCTCGACATGCGCGACGTGCCGAGCCTCGACGCCACCGCCATCGTCGCCCTGCAGACGCTGGCCGAGGAGCTCGAGGCAGAGGGCATCGGCCTGGTCTTCGTGGGACTGCCGGCGCGCCTGGTGCTCAAGCTGCGTCGCGCCGGGCTGCGGCGTGAAGCCGGTTGCCTGGCCGTGGTACGGGGCCTGCCCCGGGGACGGCGACTCGCCGAGCGCTGGCTGGCCGCCGCCGACGGCTCGTGCTGATACCGCCCGTGGCCAACACCGCATGGCGCCGGGGCGCCGCCTCGTCCATAGTGAAACGAAGCTATCGATCGCTGACGAGGCTAGCCCATGACCGCACTGCCCGACTGGCAGGTAAGCCGCTGGCTCAACTGCGACACGCCGCTGACCCTGGGCATGCTGCGTGGCCGGGTGGTGATGGTCCACGTCTTCCAGATGCTGTGCCCGGGCTGCGTCATGCACGGCCTGCCACAGGCCCAGCGGGTGGCGCGACTGCTGGTCGACGCCCCGCTGACGGTGGTGGGGCTGCACAGCGTGTTCGAGCACCACGAGGCGATGACGCCCCTGGCGCTGGGGGCGTTTCTGGCCGAGTACCGCTACACCTTCCCGGTGGCCATCGACGCCGCTAGCGCCGACGGTGACCCTCGGCCACGCACGCTGCGCGCCTGGGCGCTGGAGGGCACCCCCACCACGCTGTTGATCGACGCCCACGGCCGGCTACGCCACCGCCTTTTTGGCGACGAGGAGGAGCTGGCCCTGGGCGTGCGCCTGGGCCGGCTTCTGCAGGAGGTCGAGGGCGCAGCAGACGCACCGCGGTGAAACTCCCGGGTCTGACAGGTGGGCGCCGCCGAGTCGCGCGGGCCGTAGAAGCCGTAAAGAAGGGGCGCGACGGTTGTCGCGCCCCTTGGCTTCCTCCCGGATGGCGTGACTCAGGCCATGTCGAGCACCACGCGGCCCTCGATCTTGCCGTCGATCATGCGCTGGAAGACCGCGTTGATGTTGTCGAGGCGATCGGTGGACACCGTGGCCTTGACCTTGCCCTCGCCGGCGAAGTCCAGCGCTTCCTGCAGATCCTGGCGGGTTCCAACGATGGAGCCGCGTACGGTGATGCCGTTGAGCACGGTGTCGAAGATCGGCAGCGGGAAATCGCCGGGTGGCAACCCATTGAGCACCAGGGTACCGCCGCGGCGCAGCATGCGCTGGGCCTGGTCGAAGGCCTGGGGCGACACCGCCGTGACCAGCGCGCCGTGGGCGCCGCCGATCTCGCGCTTCAGATAGGCCGCGGGGTCGGTCTTCAAGGCGTTGACGGTGACCGCCGCTCCCAGCCGCTCGGCATGGGCCAGCTTGGCGTCATCGACGTCCACCGCGGCCACGTTGAAGCCCATGGCGCGAGCGTACTGCACCGCCATATGCCCGAGGCCGCCGATGCCTGAGATCACCACCCACTGACCGGGACGGGCATCGGTCATCTTCAGCCCCTTGTAGACGGTGACCCCGGCACACAGTACCGGCGCGATCTCCAGGAAGCCGACGCTATCCGGCAGCCGCCCGACGTAGCCGGCATCGGCCAGGGTATAGTCGGCGAAGCCCCCGTTGACCGAGTAGCCGGTGTTCTGCTGCGATTCGCACAGGGTCTCCCAGCCGCCGAGACAGTGCTCGCAGTGGCCGCAGGCGGAATAGAGCCAGGGCACACCGACGCGGTCGCCTTCCTTGACATGGGAGACGCCCGCCCCCACTGCCACCACGTGGCCCACGCCCTCATGGCCGGGGATAAAGGGCGGATTGGGCTTGACCGGCCAGTCCCCGTGGGCGGCGTGCAGGTCGGTATGGCAGACGCCGGAAGCGGCCACCTTCACCAGGATTTCCCCCTGCTGCGGCCGGGGTGTCGCGACCTCTTCGATGGCCAGCGGCTCACCGAACTTTCGCACCACGGCAGCTTTCATCGTGTTATCCATTGTATATCTCCTCGATTGGCGGGCAGCCTGACGCTGCACCTTTGCTTCATGCTCGCCAGGGGAAGCAAGTGAAGCGATGCAACCGCTCTTCTTGGCGTTGGGGGGCCGCTCAGAAAAACAACCGAGCGGCCAGAGGCTTCAGAAGAAGCCCAGAGGATTGATGTCATAGCTGACCAGCAGGTTCTTGGTCTGCTGGTAGTGCTCGAGGGCCACCTTGTGGGTCTCGCGACCGACACCGGACTTCTTGTAGCCGCCGAAGGCGGCGTGGGCCGGATACTGGTGATAGCAGTTGGTCCACACCCGGCCGGCCTGGATGCCGCGGCCCATGCGGAAAGCGACATTGATATCACGGCTCCACACCCCGGCGCCCAGGCCGAACTCGGTGTCGTTGGCGATGGCCAGCGCCTCAGCCTCGTCCTTGAAGGTGGTCACGGCGACAACCGGGCCGAAGATCTCCTCCTGGAAGACGCGCATCTTGTTGTGGCCCTTGAGCAGGGTCGGCTGAATATAGAAGCCCTTGTCGATGCTCGGATCCAGGCTCTCCTTGTTGCCACCGGTGAGGAACTCGGCGCCCTCCTCCCGGGCGATCTCCATGTAGGACATGATCTTGTCGAACTGCTCCTGGGAGGCCTGAGCGCCGACCTGGACATCGGTATCCAGCGGGTTACCGCGGGTGATCTGACCCACCTTCTCCATGACCTTGGCCATGAAGGCGTCGTACATCGACTCCTGGATCAACGCCCGGGATGGACAGGTACACACCTCGCCCTGGTTGAAGAAGGCCAGTACCAGGCCCTCGGCGGCCTTGTCGATGAACTCCGGCTCGGCGTTCATGATGTCGGCAAAGTAGATATTCGGCGACTTGCCGCCCAGCTCTACCGTGGAGGGTATGATGTTGTCGGCAGCACACTTGAGGATATGCGCGCCCACCGGGGTGGAGCCGGTAAAGGCGATCTTGGCGATACGCTTGCTGGTGGCCAGTGCCTGGCCGGCCTCGGCGCCATAGCCGTTGACGATGTTGACCACCCCCGGCGGCAGCAGGTCGCCGACCAGCTTCATCAGTTCGAGGATCGAGGCCGGGGTCTGCTCGGCGGGCTTGAGCACCACACAGTTGCCCGCGGCCAGCGCCGGTGCCAGCTTCCATACGGCCATCAGCAGCGGGAAGTTCCAGGGGATGATCTGTCCCACCACGCCCAGCGGCTCGTGGAAGTGGTAGGCGACGGTGTTGGCGTCGATGTCGGCGGCGGTGCCCTCCTGGGCGCGGATGCAGCCGGCGAAGTAGCGGAAGTGGTCGACGGCCAGCGGCAGGTCGGCGTTGAGGGTCTCGCGCACCGCCTTGCCGTTGTCCCAGGTCTCGGCCACGGCCAGCATCTCGAGGTTCTGCTCGATGCGGTCGGCGATCCTGAGCAGGATGTTGGAACGTTCGGTGGCGGAGGTCTTGCCCCAGGCGGGGGCGGCGGCGTGGGCGGCGTCCAGCGCCTTGTCGATGTCCTCGGCGGTGGAGCGCGGGATCTGGCAGAACACCTGGCCGTTGACCGGGCTGACGTTGTCGAAGTACTCGCCCTTCACCGGCGGCACGAACTCGCCACCGATGTAGTTGCCGTAGCGCTGCTCGAAGGTGATGACGGCACCGGACTCGCCGGGATTGGCGTAGATCATGGCATGGCTCCTGAGTGTTGTGGTTATGATCGCTATGCCTCTCCAGTCTTGGTCGCCACCACGATCTGGGACATACTCCGGTGGCATGAGACGCCCTCCTCCCTTGGTAGGAGGGCCAGGACAGGAGAGCCCCATGACCACCCTGATGGTCGCTGACGACCACCCGCTGTTCCGCGAGGCGATCGCCGCGGTGATCGCCGCCGGCCTGCCGGAGAGCCGGCTGCTGGAGGCCGACAGCCTGGCCCAGGCCATGCAGCTGGCCGAACGGCTCGAGGCCGACCTCGACCTGCTGCTGCTCGACCTGGGACTCCCCGATGCCGCCGGCCTCGAGGGCCTGGCGCGACTGCGCCAGGCCCTGCCCGGGCTGCCGGTGGCGATCCTCTCCGCCGAGCAGGACCGGCGCACCGTGCTCGAGGCGATCGAGCTCGGCGCGGTGGGCTATATCCCCAAGTCGACGCCCCGGGAGGACCTGCTGGCGGCCCTCGAACGCATCCTGGAGGGCGACCTCTACCTGCCGCCCCAGGTGATGCGCCGGCCCCCGTCCCCTGCCCCAGCTACCGACCGCTCGCTGCCCGCCTCCCTGGAGACGCGCCTGGCGCGCCTCACCGACAAGCAGCTCGAGGTGCTCGAGCGCCTGCACCGCGGCGCCTCCAACAAGGGCATCGCCCGCGAGCTCGACATCGCCGAGACCACGGTGAAGACCCATGTCTCGGCGATCCTGCGTCGCCTGGGGGTGAAGAGCCGGGTGCAGGCGGTGCTGCTCGCCGACCAGCTGGACCTCGCCGCCTACCGGGCCGAACGCCGCGGTCGCTGAGCCTCCAGCAGCGCCCCCAGCAGCAGGCGCAGGCGCAATGGCTTGAGCGGCTTGAGCAGGCACTCGAAGCCTGCCTCGCGGATATGTGCCTTGAGGGCGGCATCGTGGTTGGCGGTGATCACCACCACCGGCAGCCCGGGATGGCGCTCGCGCAGCCGCCGGGCCACCGCCAGCCCGTCGGGGCGCCGTTCGCCGAGATGGTAGTCCACCAGCAGCGCCGCCGGCGCCGGCCCCGAGAGTTCCTCCGGGGAGGCGGCGCACGCCACCCGGCACCCCCAGCCGCCGAGCAGCGCCGCCATGCCGTCGCGGATATCGGCGTCGTTGTCGATCACCCAGACCCGCGCCCCCGCGAGGGGCTCCGGCGCCTCGTCGCGCACGGCCGCCCCGGGGGCGGCGCGCTCGCCGTAGGGCACGGTGACCGAGAACAGCGCACCGTGCCCGGGCCGCGAGACCAGCCCGAGCGGGTGGCCGAGCATGCCGCCGATGCGCTCGACGATGGCCAGCCCCAGACCCAGGCCGCGGTTGTCGCCCTCCTCGGCCGTTCCGAGGCGACGGAACTCCTCGAAGATCAGCCGCTGCTGGGCCGGGGCGATGCCCGGCCCGGTATCGCCGACCAGGATCTCGAGCCCCTCGGAACGACGGCGGCAGCCGAGCAGCACCCGTCCCGACTGGGTATAGCGGATCGCATTGCTCAGGAAGTTGCGCACCACCCGCGCCAGCAGCGCCAGGTCGGAGGCGATCACCGCCCGGGTCGGCACATAGCGCAGCTCGAGGCCGCGGCTGGCGGCCAGCTGGCGATACTCCTCGGCCAGCACCCCGAGCAGCTCCTCGGCAGGGAAGCTGGCCACGTCCGGCCTGAGCACCCCGGCATCGAGCCGCGAGATGTCCACCAGGCTGCCGATCAGCGACTCGACGTCCTTCAGCGAGCGTCCGATGCTACCCACCAGGCGCCGCGACGAGGCGGGCAGAGCCTGGCCCTCCAGGGCGCTGGCGAAGAGCCGTGCGGCATTGAGCGGCTGCAGCAGGTCGTGGCTGACCGCGGCGAGGAACTTGGTCTTGGAGAGGTTGGCGGCCTCCGCCTCGGCGCGGGAGCGCTCCAGGGCCGCCAGGGTGCGCTGCAGGGTCTCGGTGCGCTCGCGCACCTGCTCGGCGAGCAGCACCGAGTGCTCGAAGGCGCCGTAGGGGCCGCCATGGGGCACGCCGCCCGCCTCCACGCGCTCGATCAGGGCGGCGCAGATGCGGCGCAACCGGTCGTTCTCGGCGGCCAGCGCCTCGGCGGAGGCGCCGGGCTCAGGCGGGCGGCGCGGATCCAATGGCCACTCCGGTGAAGGTCTGGTTGAGGTGCATGCCATGGTGCTGCTCACCGTAAGTGTTGAAGCCGATCACCCTGCCCCGGGCCAGCAGCCGCGAGGCCGCCGCCAGGTCGCCGCGGCTCTCCAGCTCCAGGCGGCGCAGGAAGCAGTCGCAGCCGATCACCAGGACCGGGTCACCGAGGCGGCCGGCCAGGCCGGCGAGGACCGCCTCCAGCTGCTCGAGCATGGGCGCAGGATGCATGGCGGTGAGCACGATGCCGGTCTCCACCGCGCAATAGAAGCTCAGGCTGCCGTCCGGATTGACCCGCTGCACCGAGCGCACGTAGTGGGCATCGGCGATGCGCACCGCCAGCGGGTGCAGGGCGAAGGCCTCGGCGTCCAGCGCCGCCACCGGCACGCCGACCAGGCGCGCATACTCCTCGGCGGCGGGCAGGGCGTTGAGCTCGAGCACCCGGCGCGTCGCGCTGTCGGCCCGGGTCACCACCAGCTTGTGGTCCAGCGGGCGCAGGTGGTGGGTGGTGAAGACCTCGAAGGGGAGCGCGGTCGCCACCATCACCACCACCGCCGCCTGGGAGTGGAAGCGCCCCTCGGCGTAGACATGGGTGCGGGTGAGGCGGTTGTCGTCGCCGGCGGAGCCACCGAAGCCGGGGATGCGCCCCAGCGCCGCCTCCAGGGTGGCCAGCACCTGCTCCTCGCGGCTGGAGAGGCCGTCGAGCAGGGTCAGGGCGAAGCGCTCGGCGCCCGCCGGGGCGTCAGGACGACAGCGTTCCAGCAGGTCGTCCACCAGACGCTGGGCGGCGAGCAGGTCGAAGCGGTCGAGGTCGGCCACCAGGGCGGTGGCGACGGCGAAGTCCTCCCGCGCGAAGCCGATGGCGACGATGCAGCCGCGCTCGTAGCCGCTCGGGCTGATCTCGCCGGCGGTGGTGCAGCCCACCACCGGCAGCTCGCCGAAGGTGTGCCGCAGGGCCCGCGACAGGCCCTCCAGCGGATAGTCGGCGCTGCAGAAGAAGAGCACGCCGCCGAGCGCGGGGTGGGCGAGCGCCTCGCCCAGCTCGGCCACGGCGGCCTCGGGGTCGGCATGGCGCGAGACCGCGCGACACAGGGGGGCGGCCGCGGGCGGCGGCGGGGTGTCAGGGCGCATCCTCGGCTCCGGTGGCGGGCGAAGGCCCAGTGTAGGCCGGGGCGCGGCGCCGCCACAACGCCCGGTCAGGCCGCCTCGAGCCGGGCCAGGGTGGCGGCGAGGCAGCGACGCAGCTCCGCGATGACGGCGTCGGCCGCCGCGAGGTCGCCGTCGACCGCCAGGCGCTCGATCCGGGCGGCGAGGCCGGCCACCTTGACCGCCCCGAGGCTCGCGGACTCCCCCTTGAGCTGGTGAGCCGCCTGGCGGGCGCGGCCGGCGTCACCGGCCCGGCGGGCGGTCGCCAGCGCCTCGAGGTGCGTCCCTGCCTGGTCACGGTAGAGGGCGGTCATCGGCGCCAGCCCCTCCTCCCCCAGCGAGGTCCGCAGGCCATGGAGGATCAGCGGGTCGACCAGCGTTTCCTGCCCCACCCCGGACGCGAGTGTCCCGGACGCCTCGTCGCCGCCTAGGTGGCGCCTGAGCACCTCGCGCAGCGGCCCCTGCAGCAGCGGCTTGGCGATGTAGCCGTTCATCCCGGCGGCCAGGCAGCGCGCCTGCTCGCCCTCCGGGCCGCCGGCGGTCATTGCCACCACCGGCACCCGGGAGAGCCAGCCGTGCCGCGCCCGCAGGCGCCGGGTCACCTCGAGGCCATCCATGCCGGGCATCTGGATATCCATGAAGATCAGGTCGAAACGCTCCCGCGCCACCCGGGCCAGCGCGTCCTCCCCGGACTCGGCCAGCGCGACCCGGCACCCCTGCCGCTCGAGCATCGCCAGGGCGACCCGCTGGTTGACGGGGTTGTCCTCCACCACCAGCACCCGGCCGACACGGGGGGCACCTCGCCGCGGGGCCGCGACGCCCTCCCCGGCCGAAGGCGGCACGGCGGCCGCCACCAGCGGCAGCCGGCAGCGGAAACGGCTGCCCACCCCGGGCTCGCTCTCCAGCTCGATGCCCCCGCCCATGGCCTCCACCAGGCGCCGCGAGATCGCCAGCCCCAGCCCGGTGCCGCCGAAGCGACGCGCGGTGGAGGCATCCCCCTGGCGGAAGGGCTCGAAGATGCGCTCGCGCTGCTCGAGGGGGATGCCACAGCCGCTGTCGCGCACCTCGAGGCACAGGCTGCCGTCGGCACCGACGGCGGCCGTCAGCCTCACCTCGCCCTCGGCGGTGAACTTCACCGCGTTGGCCACCAGGTTGAGCAGCACCTGGCGCAGTCGCGCCGCGTCGCCCATCACGTGGGTCGGCAGCTCCGGGGCGATGCGGGACACGAGACGCAGGCCGCGCGCCTCGGCACGGGCGGCGAAGATCGTCACTACGCCCTCTACCAGCTCGGCCAGGGCCAGCGGCTGGAACTCCAGCTCGAGCCGTCCGGACTCGATCTTGGAGAAGTCGAGCAGGTCGTTGATCAGCCCCAGCAGCAGGCCGGCGCTGTCATGGATGGTGGCGGCGTACTCCCGGGCGCGCCCTTCGAGGGGCTCCTCCAGCAGCAGGTCGCTCATGCCGATCACCCCGTTCAGGGGCGTGCGGATCTCGTGGCTCACCGTGGCCAGGAACTCGGACTTGGCCTGGCTGGCCATCTCGGCACGCCGCGCGGTGGCCTGCAGCTCCCGGCTCAGGGTCTCGAGGTCGCGGCGGGCGGCCGCGTTGTCGCTCGCCTCGCGGAACAGCATTATCGCCACCAGTAGGGCGGAGAAGCTCATCGCCAGGATCAGCACCAGCAGCAGGCCGTAGAGGCGCTGCAGCTGGCGCCGCTCGTGAGTGGTGCTCTCGGCCAGGTGGCCGTTGATGGCGATCACCAGCCGCTCGGTGCGGTTGCCCAGCGCCTCCAGGCGTTGCTCCAGGGATTCCTGTGCCTCCGCGTCGAGGGCGGTGAGCCCGCTGATGGCCGCATCGAGTGCCTCGATACGCGCCTCGATCTCGTCGATCAGCGCCACCGCGGCCGGGATCCGGGCCATCAGCTCGGTCACGTCGCCCTGGCGCAGCAGGGTCAGGCGGCTGTAGAAGAGCTCGAAGCGCAGGCGCAGGCCGGAG
The DNA here is from genome assembly GCF_000475415.1 of Halomonas sp. PBN3. Taxonomy (NCBI): domain Bacteria; kingdom Pseudomonadati; phylum Pseudomonadota; class Gammaproteobacteria; order Oceanospirillales; family Halomonadaceae; genus Halomonas; species Halomonas sp. PBN3. The sequence continues at coordinate 13,388 of NZ_AXCA01000175.1, forward strand.
AGGCTGGCGTCCGGCTGGGCCAGATAGCTGCGCATCTGCACGGTATCGCGGTCGAGCTTGTAGGCGTGCCATACCGCGTCGCCACCCACGCTCCCGGCCAGGCTGTCCTGGCGCCAGGAGACCAGCCCCACCACCACCAGGGCGGCGGCGAACAGCACCAGGGCACTGATGGCCCCTAGCCGCAGGCGCAGCGGCAGCTTCAGCATGGCACCGCGTCCCTGGCCGGCGCTCCCTCAGGGCGCATGGATCTCGGCGACTTGCCACACCGAGCGGAAGCGCACCGCCTCGTTGTGCAGCTCGGGGTGGTCATCGAAGGGATAGAGCACGAACAGCGGACCGAACTCGCGGATCGGCATCGCCTCGCCATCGCGCCGCATGGCCAGGATGACGTCGTAGCGTCGAAGCTCGGCCACAGGGATCCGTGCCCGGTACTCGTTGAGGGCCTCGACCACCACGCTCTCGCTCTCGACCCCGGCCGCCGCCAGCACGTCACGCAGCAGCGGGCCCTCGAAGCAGCCGTGCTCGCGGTGCCAGGGGGTACGGGTGCACACCTCCACGAGCGACAGGTCCTGGAGCATGGCACGGTCGAACTGCGCCACCTCACCGACGTTGGGATGGCGAATATCGCCGCTGACGGTCAACAGCACCTCTCCCTCGGGCTCGGGCAGCGCCGCGGCGACGGCGAACAGGGGAAGCGTGGCCAGCAGCAAGGCAGCGATCGAAAGGCGCATGACAGGGACCCTTGAAGGCAACTTAGGGCGGCCAGCCTAACCGATCCCGGCGGCGGGGTCAGCTCGACGATGGGCGCGGGCGAAACGCCGCGGGGGCGCCTCGGCGCCCCCGCGGGTCGTTTCCCTCGATCGAAGGGTCTTGCTGGTCAGCCATGGAACTCCGGCTTCTCCTCCACGGGCTTGACCACCACCAGCTCCTCATAGGCGTGCCAGCTGGCGAACCCGAGCACCGGCAGGATCAGCGCCAGGCCGATATAGAAGGTCAGCACGCCCACCAGCACGCAGCCGGTGAGGATGGCGGCCCACAGCAGCATCGGGCGGAAGTTGCGCGCCACGGTCCGCACGCTGGCCTCGATGCCCTCCATGAAGGTGAGGTCATGGTCCATCAGGGTGGGGACTGCCACCACGCTGATGGCGAAGGCGCCGAAGGCGAGCACGCTGCCCAGCGCCGTGCCGACGGCGATCATGCCGAGGCCCTGGGGAGTGGTCAGCAGCGCCGCGTAGAGGGCGTCGGGGCTCGGCACCTCGAAACCGAAGAAGAGCGCGAACAGCAGCGTGGCCACCCGGATCCAGGCCATGAAGAAGATCATCATCATTACGCCCATCATCGCCAGCTGGCCAGCATGGGGACGCCAGGCACCGAAGGCATCGCCCAGGTGGGGAGCGCGATTGGCCTCCAGGGCGCGGCTGATGCCGTAGGAGCCCACCGCGACCAGCGGCCCGATGAACATGAAGCCCGCCACCAGCGGCAGCAGCCAGTGCCACAGGCCGAGGTACACGGCGCCCACGGTGACCGCGATGCTCAGGCCGACCCAGAACATGCCATAGGCCAGGCTGACAGCGGTGGCCTGCCGGAAGTCCTCGATGCCGGCGGCGAGCCAGGCCCGGGGACGGTCCATCCCCACCGGCTGGATGGTGATCCTGACGCCCGGCGCTGCCGGCGCGTGTCGTGCTTTCGCGGTTGCCGCATTCATGTGTCACCTCTCTTCACCGTTTACCGCCCGACCACTTCGGGCGCTGCGCGAATGGTTCGGGCTCGGCCGACCCATCGAGACACGTTAACGGCGCATTTCGTCGTTAACACACCCTTAATCTAGTTGATGCGGGTCAACTCTGCAGGCAATACCGCTTGCCCTTTTTCACGCAGGGGAGGTGCACGCCGGATGCCCCGACGCAACGGGCCCCGACGCCTGGTCGGGGCCCGTCGCGGGATGGCGATGCAAGGAAGGCGGCGACCGGGGTCGCCGCCTTCAACGCACGATCATCACCGATACCTTCGAGTGGTGCACCACGTGCTCGGCGTTGGGGCCGAGCACGTAGTCGGCGAACTTGCGCTTGTTGTGGGAGGCCATCACGATCAGGTCCACCTCGAGCTTCTTGGCGGCCTTGACGATCGCCTCCCAGGGCGAGCCGTCGACGATCACGCTCTGCACCGTCACGTCCTTGGGCACGTTCTCCTGGATGAAGCGATGCTGCGCCTCGGAGACCGCCTTATGGGCCTTCTTGGCGAAGTCCTTGGGGAAGTAGGAGCCCACCAGCGGCATGCGGTAGTCCGGCAGCACCGTCACCACATGCAGCGAGGCACCGAAGCTGTGGCACAGGGCCAGCGCCGTGGGCAGCGCCTTCTTCCAGGAGGCCTCCTCGTTGAGGTCCACCGGCAACATGATCTTCTGGTACATGACGCTCTCTCCTCAGGCTGACGCCGCGGCGGCCGTGCGATCACGCCGCCGACGCTGCAACACTACGATCAGGCCGAACACCAGGAAGGCCGGGATCCACATCAGCTCCTTGGTCCAGCGATCCACCGGGGCCAGCACCTGGATGATCTCCTGGTCGAACTCGAAACCGAGCTGGGCCGCCTGGCTGCCGTAGGTCACCATGTCGACGACGGCCTTGTCGTCCTCGATCAGCAGCATCAGCCCCAGGTTGTCCAGCCGCTCCTGGCCCGTCTCCCCTTCCGGCACCGGCAGGGTCATGTAGGTGGTCATCGGGTCGCCGAAGGCGTCGAGGCCGGCGATCTGCAGGCGCAGGGTGCTGTCCTCGTCGACGTCGCCCAGCGCCTCGACGAACTGCGCCGGCGGCACCTCCCGGTAGGGATCGTGGATCTGGTCCATCCAGAAGCCGGGGCGGAACAGGGTGAAGGCCACCAGCAGCAGCAGGATCGACTCGTACCAGCGGTTGCGGGTGATCATGAAGCCCTGGGTCGCCGCGGCGAAGATCAGCATGGCGATGGTGGCCACCACGAAGATCAGGATGCCCTGCAAGAGCGAGACATCGATCAGCAGCAGGTCGGTGTTGAAGATGAACAGGAACGGCAACGCCGCGGTGCGCAGGCTGTAGTAGAAGGCCTGGAAACCGGTGCGGATCGGATCACCCCCCGAGACCGCCGCCGCGGCGAAGGAGGCGAGCCCCACCGGCGGCGTGACGTCCGCCATGATGCCGAAGTAGAACACGAACAGGTGCACCGCGATCAGCGGCACCAGCAGGCCGTTCTGCTCGCCCAGCTGGACGATCACCGGGGCCAGCAACGCCGAGACCACGATGTAGTTGGCCGTGGTGGGCAGGCCCATGCCGAGGATCAGGCTGAGCACCGCGGTGAAGATCAGGATCAGCATCAGGTTACCCATGGAGAGGATCTCCACCACGTCGGCCAGCACCAGGCCGACGCCGGTCTGGGAGACGGCGCCGACGATGATGCCGGCGGTGGCGGTGGCGATGCCGATGCCGATCATGTTGCGGGCACCGGTGACCAGGCCGTTCCACAGGTCAAGAGCGCCTTCGCGGAGGTCCGCCGCCATGTCGCTGCGACCGCGGAAGATCGCCGTGATGGGGCGCTGGGTGAGGATGATGAAGACCATGAACACCGTGGCCCAGAAGGCCGAGAGTCCCGGGGAGAGGCGCTCCACCATCAGGCACCAGATCAGCACGATCACCGGCAGGATGAACTGCAGGCCAACCATCACCGTGGGCCGGGTCTGGGGCAGCTTGTAGATGGGGGTGTCCGGGTCGTCGAGCTCCAGCTCGGGATAGTGCGAGGCGACCTTGAGCAGCCCCACATAGATCACCGCCAGGCCCACGGCGACCACCCAGGGGGTCGCGGCGCCCAGCACCGGCTTGAGCCAGCCCAGGCCGTAGTAGACCACGAGGGCCGTGATCATCATCAGCAGCAGGCCGCCGAGGAAGCCGATCACCTTGCGCACCAGCGGCTTGGCCGGATTGCTGCTCTCCAGCCCCTGCAGGCCGGCCTTGAGGGCCTCGAGGTGGACGATGTAGATCAGCGCGATATAGGAGATCAGCGCCGGCAGGAAGGCGTGCTTGATCACCTGCACGTAGGAGATGCCCACGTACTCCACCATCAGGAAGGCCGCGGCCCCCATCACCGGCGGCATGATCTGGCCGTTGACCGAGGAGGAGACCTCCACCGCCCCGGCCTTCTCAGCGGAGAAGCCGACCCGTTTCATCATCGGCACGGTGAAGGTGCCGGTGGTCACCACGTTGGCGATGGATGAGCCGGAGATCAGGCCGGTCATGCCCGAGGCCACCACGGCGGCCTTGGCCGGCCCGCCCTTGTAGTGACCGAGCAGCGAGAAGGCGACCTTGATGAAGTAGTTGCCGGCGCCGGCCTTGTCGAGCAGGGCGCCGAACAGCACGAACAGGAAGACGAAGCTGGTGGAGACCCCCAGCGCGATGCCGAACACGCCCTGGGTGGTCAGCCACTGGTGGTTGACCAGGCCGTAGAGGCTGACCCCGCGGTGGGAGAGGATGCCCGGCATGTAGGGCCCGGCCAGCGAATAGACGATGAAGATCGAGGCGATGATCATCAGCGGCGGGCCGAGTGCCCGGCGCGTAGCTTCCAGCAGCAGCAGAATGCCGACCACACCGATGATCACGTCCTGCAGGATCGGTGCCCCCGGGCGCTGGGCGAGCTGCTCGTAGAAGAGGAACATGTAGGCGCCGCAGAAGGCGGCGACGGCGGCGAAAACCCAGTCCTGGATGGGGATGCGGTCCCGCGGCGAGCGCTTGAGCGCCGGGTAGGCCATGAACGCCAGGAAGAGCGCGAAGGCCAGGTGGATGGAGCGGGACTCGGTGGCGTTGAACACCCCGAAGCCCAGCATGAACGGCAGCGGCGAGGCGATCCACAACTGGAACAGCGACCAGACGGCGGCGATCCCCACCAGCAACTTGCCGGGCGCGCCCGCCGGCTTCCTCGCCCCGGAGTCACTGGAGGCGACCATATCCTCCAGGTCGACCTCGTGCCCGGCGGCCCTCTTGTTGACCTCGGTCATAAGCGTACCCTGCCCTGAGTGTTACGTGTGTCGTCCATCCGCGATGCCGGGCGGCATCCCTCAAACAGAATGCGCGGCCCCCTCGGGTGACCGCGCATTCTTCACCGAGGTGTCATCACCTCAGATCACCGGATCACTCGATCCAGCCCTGCTCACGATAGTAGCGGGCGGCGCCGTCGTGCAGCGGCGCAGAGAGACCCTGGCTGACCATCTCTTCCGGATCCAGGTTCTGGAAGGCCGGGTGCAGCTGGGTGAAGCGGTCGAAGTTGTCGAAGATCGCCTTGACGGTCTGGTAGACGACCTCCTCGTCGGCCTCGGCGGTGGTCACGAAGGTGGCCGCCACGCCGAAGGTCTCGACGTCCTCGTCGTTGCCCTTGTAGAGGCCACCGGGGATCACCGACTTGGAATAGTAGGGGTACTCCTCGACGATGCCGTCGATGGCCTCGTCGTTGAGCGGGATCAGGCGCGAGTCGACGGTGGTGGTGGCCTCCTGGATGGAGCCGTTGGGGTGACCCACCACATAGACCATGGCATCGACGTTGTTGTCGGCCAGGGCCGCGGCCTGCTCGGCGGCATCCAGCTGCGAGGCCAGGGCGAAGGTATCCTCCGTCCAGCCCTTGGCTTCCATCACCACTTCCATGGTGTTGCGCTGGCCGGAGCCGGGGTTGCCGATGTTGACGCGCTTGCCTTCCAGGTCGTCGAGGGTCTCGATGCCGGAGTCGGCGCGGGCCAGCAGGGTCAGCGGCTCGCCATGGACGCGGAACACCGCGCGCAGGTCTTCGTAGGCCTCGCCCTCGAAGTTGCCGGTGCCGTTGTAGGCCTGGTACTGGACGTCGGACTGCACCACGCCCATGTCCAGCTCACCGGACTTGATGCCGTTGACGTTGGCCACGGAGCCGCCGGTGGAGGGCGCGTTGCACTTGATGTTGGCGTCTTCCAGACGGTTCACCAGGCGGCAGACGGACTGGCCGACCACGTAGTAGACGCCGGTCTGGCCACCGGTCCCGATGGTGATGAACTTCTCTTCCTGGGCCACGGCCGGCGATGCGACCATCGCGGCGCCGAGGAGCGCGCCGGTGAAGGCGGCAGCTGAGAAAGCATGGCGTTTCATGAACACACCTCTTTGACGTTGTCGGCAGACGAGTGGCAGCGGCCCTGCCGCGCAGGTCGCCTGACTTACCACTCACTCCTACTTTAGCGAAAAATCCTTCCTCGGGGTAATGCCGGCCACGCATCGCCTGGGCAGGGACCGGCAGACCTTCACTCTCCATTCTAGTCAGGCCGAGCGTTTACGAGGCGTTTATCTTATGCTGCACCACAGCAAGGAGGCCGCCCCTCCCCAAGTAGGGAAGGGGCGGCCTCCCGATGGCCACGAGACCCACGGGCCTCGCCAGGCCGGGTCCTACGACGCCTTCATGATCAGCGCCTGCTTCGCATCCTTCATGGCGGCGAACTCGGCTTCGTAGAAGAACTCGCCCTCCCCCAGCGCCGGTTCCAGGTGGTTGAGCCAGGTGGCTTCTTCGTCGTACTTGGCGAAGAAGGGCCGCTGCACCCAGTCGCCGTCGCGGCCCTGGATGAAACGCAGCACGAAGACCTTCTCGCCCTTGATCTCGGTGACGCCCTGGATCTCCACCTTGCCGGGATCGGCGGACATCGACGGCCCCCGGGCGGTACGCGCCAGGCCCGGCACCCGCTTCATCGCCTCGCGGTAGATCTCCCAGGCACGCACCAGCGGCACCTCGAAGTAGTGGCGGGCGCCGGTGTCGCGCTCGACGAACATGTAGTAGGGGATCATCCCCAGGCGTACCTGGGTGGTCCACATGCGTGCCCACTGGTCGGCATCGTCGTTGATGTGGCGGAGCAAGGGCGCCTGGGTGCGGATCTCGGCGCCGGTGGCGCGGATGCGGCGGATCGCCTCGCGGCAGATGGGGGTATCCATCTCCTTCCAGTGGTTGAAGTGCGCCATGAAGGCCACGTGCTTGCCGGCCGCCGTCAGCTCGCGGAACAGATCGAGGATATCCTCGGCGTCCGGGTCGGTGACGAAGCGGTAGGGCCAGAAGGTCAGGCTCTTGGAGCCGATGCGGATGTCCTGGACGTGATCCAGCTCCGGCGCCATCAGCCCCTCCAGGTACATGCGCAGGTGCTTGGCCTTCATCACCATGGGGTCGCCGCCGGTCATCAAGAGGTCGGTGACCTCGGTGTGCTCGGCCAGGTAGCGGTGCAGCGAGTCGGCCTCGTTGGAGGCGAACTTGAGGTCCTTGTCGCCCACGAATTGGGCCCAGCGGAAGCAGAAGGTGCAGTAGCTGTGGCACACCTGCCCCTGGCTCGGGAAGAACAGCACCGTCTCGCGGTACTTGTGCTGCATGCCGGGCAGTGGCTCGCCATCGAGCAGCGGCAGGTTGAGGTCCATCTGCCCCGCCGGATGGGGGTTGAGCTCGGCGCGGATGCGCTCGATCACCGGCTTCATCTCGGCGACTGAGGCCTCACGGCGCATCAGCTCCGCCACCTCCTCGAAGTGCTCGGGGAGCAGCATGCCACGCTGGGGGAAGGTGAGCTGGAAGACCGGGTCCTCGGGGATGTTGTCCCAGTCGATCAGCTCCTCGATCACGTACTCGTTGACCCGAAACGGCAGCACCTGGCTGACGACCCGCATATCGAAGCGCAGGTCGTCAGGCAGGTTCTGGATCGCCTCGATCCTGTCGAGCTGGCGGTGGGTGTAGACCTTGAACTGGCGGGCCTCGAAGGCCTCGGCTGCGGGGCTGCCGAGCGCGATGTTGACGCTCTGGTTCATCTCGCCTCCTCCTGTTGACGCGTCCGGCGCCCGGGCAGGGGGCTCGGGGCTGCCGCCACGGGAGGCGGTGCCGGCATCGGTTATCGGGGGGAGGCTATTGGTACAGGGACGAGGCCCGGGTTGCAACTTTCTGCGCCGATTTGCAACGAATGTCACGAAAATCACCTGAAACCGCAACACTCCTGCCGAGCGTCATCACCCCTGCCCGGGCGGCCGCCGGATCAGCATCGCCGCCAGGCGCTGAAGGCGCGGTGCGCCCACCAGGATCAGCGCGAAGGCGATCGGCCAGGCGATATAGAAGGCACGCCACCAGCGGCCGGTGAACCCCTCGGAAAGCCCGGTGTTGACCCAGATGATCACGAAGGTCATCAGGCTCACCATGTAGAGCGACATCAGCACGGCGAAGACCAGGGGCGCGAGGCGCGGCGGGAAGAACATCGGAACTCCTGATAGCCTGAAGCGAGAGTGGACGTGCCGGAGTATACGCCAGCGGTGGCGGCCTTCGCCCGCGTCCTCTTGTCGCCCGGCCCCGTCGGGCCAGCCACCAGGAGGTCGTCCATGGAGTTGCTCGCCTGCCAGCCCGTCATCCCGCCCACCCGCTGTCGCGGCGACCAGCTCGCCTGGCTCGGGCGCCTCACCCGAGAGATCGAGGCACGCTGCGCCGAGACGGCACCCGACCTGGTGGTGCTGCCGGAGCTTGCCAGCATGGAGTACGGCGGCGGCGCCTTCGCCTGCCTGGGGGACCTGGACGACGACCTCAAGGGGCCGGTGTTCGAGCGCTTCGCCGAGCTGGCAAGGCGGCTGGGTTGCACCATCGCCTACGGCACGGCCCGTCGCGGCGAACGGGGGCGCCATATCAGCCAGGTGCTGGTGGGGCCGGATGGCGCCCTGGCGGGGGTCTACGACAAGCTGCACTGTGCCCAGTTCGGCGCCTCCGACGAGGCCCCCCACTTCACCCCGGGCGAGTCCCTGCTGGTCGTGGACATCGCCGGCTGGCGGGTGGGCGTGATGCTCTGCTACGACCTGCGCTTCCCCGCGCTTGCCGGCCGGCTGGCCGCCGAGGGGGTAGAGCTGATGCTGCACCCGGTGGCCTTCACCCGCGACTTCTCCTTCGCCAGCTGGCACGCCTTCGTCACCACCCGCGCCATGGAGCATCAGCAGTGGTGGCTGAGCCTGAATCGCGCCGGCGAGGCCTGGGGCCATTCGCTGCTCTGCCCGCCGCTGATGGACGAGGCTCACCCCACGCTGGACTTCGGCCCGGAGGAGAGGTGGCAGCGGCTGACGCTGTCGAAGGCGGCGCTGGCCGAGGCGCGGGAGCGCCTGCCGCTGGCTGCCGACCGACGCGACGACCTGGCCGGGCTGCCGCTGTGGCGGCGCGGCCCTAGAGACGCCTGACAGGAGGCAAGATGATCGAGTGTGTCCAGGGCGATATCGCACATCAGCCCGACATGGAGGCGGTGGTCAACGCCGCCAATGCCCAGCTTCGCCCCGGCGGCGGCGTGGCCGGTGCCCTGCACCGCGCCGCCGGCCCCGAGCTCGACCGCGCCTGCCGCCCCCTGGCGCCGATCCGCCCCGGCGAGGCGGTGATCACCGCGGCCTTCGGCCTGCCCAACCGCCACGTCATCCACTGCCTGGGGCCGGTCTACGGCGTCGACGAGCCCGCCGACGAGCTGCTGGCCGACTGCTATCGCCACGCCCTGGCGCTTGCCGAGCGCGAGGGGCTGCGCAGCGTCGCCTTCCCGGCCCTCTCGGCGGGCGCCTTCGGCTACCCGCTGGAGGAGGCCGCGCGGGTGGCGCTGGAGACGGTGTCCGCCACCCTGCCCCGCTGCCCGCACCTGGAGCGGGTGCGCTTCGTGCTCTTCGACGCCGAGAGCGCCGCACTCTTCCAGCGCCTGCTCGACGAGCAGCCGGCAGGGTAGCGACCCACCCCACGTCGTAGCCGAGGGTCCGCGGCAACCACAGGGCGATCTCGGGGCAGCATCAAGAGCGCCACCAGGGCCCTACCCCACGCTGTCGCCGAGGGTCCGCGGCAGCTACAGGGCGATCTCGGGGCAGCATCAAGAGCGCCACCAGGGCCCTACCCCACGTTGTAGCCGAGGGTCCGCGGCAGCCACAGGGCGATCTCCGGGAACAGGGCCACCAACGCCAGGGCGCCGGCCATGGCGACCACGAAGAGCAGCGCCCAGCCCAGGGTCTGCTCCAGGCGGATCTTCGCCACCTCGGTGGTCACCATCAGGTTCACCGCCACCGGTGGCGTGAACTGGCCGATGGCGATGTTCATCGCCAGCAGGATGCCGAACCAGACCGGGTTCCACTCGAAGTGCTGCATCACCGGGATCAGGATCGGCATCATGATCAGGTAGATGGAGATGGCATCGAGCAGCATGCCGGCGGCCAGCACCGCCAGCATGATCAGCACCAGCAGCAGCACCCCGCTGTCGGAGAGCGAGATGATCCACTCCGCCAGGTGGCGGAAGGTGCCGAGCATGGTGCCCGCCCAGGCGAAGATGCCGGCCAGGGCGATGATCAACATCACCACCCCCGAGATCACCGCGGCCTCGCCGAACAGCGCCCAGAGGTCCTTGACGCCGAGCTCGCGGGTGACGAAGAGCCCCACCACCACGCCGTAGGCCACCGCCACCACCGCCGCCTCGGTGGGGGTGAAGAGCCCCGAGCGCAGCCCGCCGAGGATCAGCACCGGGGCGAACAGCGCCGGCAGCGCCTGCCTGAAGGTCTCGCCCACCCTGAGTCGCTCGGCCCCGGCGACCGATGCGCCGCCCTCCCAGCCCCGACATTCCCAACCATAGCGCTTCGATACGATCAGCGCCGGCACCAGCAGCGCCAGGCCGGCCAGGATCCCGGGGAAGAGCCCGGCGGCGAAGAGCGCGCGCAGGTCGACCCCCGGCACCACGATGGAGTAGAGGATCAGCGCCACCGAGGGCGGGATCAGGATCGCCGTGGAGGCCGAGACGGCGATCAGGGTCGCCGAGAAGGGCTTCGGGTAGCCCGCCCTGGTCATGCTGGGCAGCATCACCATGGCCACTGCCGCGGCGTCCGCCGGGCCGGAGCCGCTCATGCCGCCCATGATCATGCACACCAGCACCGCCACCAGGGCCAGGCCACCGTGGCGCGGGCCGATCAGCGCCTGGGCGAAGCGCACCAGGCGCAGAGCCACCCCGGAGCGCTCGAAGATCAGTCCGGTGAGGATGAATAGCGGGATGGCGATCAGCGGGTACTTGGCGATGCTGTTGTAGGTGTTGGTGCCCAGGGTCGCCAGCATCGCCGGCGAAAGCCCCGCGAGGATCCCCGCCGCCCCGGCCAGCCCCAGCGAGAAGGCCACCGGCACCCCGGCGATCAACAGGCCCGCGAAGGCCAGCAGCATCCACAGGTCAGGACTCATCGTCGAGCCTCCCGCGCAGCCGGTCGAGGGTCTGCTGCAGCTGGCGCACCAGCATCACCGCCGCCAGCAGCGGCAGCCAGACGATGTACCACCACTGGGGCAGCCCCAGCCCCGGCGAGGTGGTCTCCCAGCGGTACTCCTGCCAGGCCAGCTTGGCGCCGAACCAGACGATCAGCCCCAGCAGGAGCACGCCGCAGAGACCCTGGAGGAGCACCAGCGCCCGCCGCGGGCCGGGGGGCAGGGCCCGCTCCAGCATGCCGATGCGGATATGGCCGTTGCGGCGCAGCGCCACGGTGGCGCCGGCGAAGGTCAGCACCACCAGCAGGAACACCGAGAGCTCCTCGGTGAAGGCGAGCGAGCCGCCGGTGATGTAGCGGGTGATCACGTTACCGAGGCTGATCAGGGCGATGATCACCAGGGCCAGGGCGGCCAGCCAGCGCTCCGGCCGGGCATCGGGGGTGGGCGTCATGGGGGAACCTCACACGGCAGCGGCCGGCCACGAGGGCCGGCCGGTCGAACGATGGTAGAGCGGACGCTCAGCGGGACTCGACGGCGGACCTGGCGGCCTCGACGATCGCCTCTCCGACCTGCGGCACCCACTCGTCACGCACGCTCTGGGTGGCATCGACGAAGGCCTGGTACTGGGCGTCGGTCAGCTCGGTGACGGTGACGCCGCGCTCCTGGATGGCGGCCAGGCGCTCGCTCTCCTGCTCGCGGGTCATCGCGATCTCCCACTGCCCCGCCTCCACGGCGGCCTCGCGCAGGATCTCGCGGTCGCCCTCGTCCAGGGACTCCCACACCTGGCGATTGACGGCGAAGATCAGCGGGTCGTTCATGTAGTTCCACAGGGTCAGGTGCTCCTGGCCCACCTGGTCGATGCGCGCCACGTCGAACACCGAGAGCGGGTTCTCCTGGCCGTCCACGGCGCCGGTGGTCAGCGCAGGCTTGGCGTCGGCCCAGCTCATCTGGGTGGGGTCGGCGCCCAGGGCGTCGAAGGTGTCCTGGAACAGCGGGGAACCCACCACGCGGATCTTCAGCCCCTCGAGGTCGGCGGGTTCATCGATCGCCCCCTGGGAGTTGGAGAGCTGACGGAAGCCGTTCTCGCCCCAGCCCAGCGGGATGACGTCGCGGGACTCGATGGCCTCGAAGATCATCTCGCCGGCCTCGCCGCCGGTCACGGCATCCACCGCCGCCTCGTCGGGCAGGAAGAAGGGCAGCGAGAAGAGGTTGAGCTCCGGCACCTGGGGCGACCAGTTGATGGTGGAGCCCACCGCGGCGTCGATCAGCCCGGAGCGCATGGCGGAGAACTCCCGGGTCTGGTCGCCGTTGACCAGCTGGGAGTTGGGGTAGACGCGCAGGGTGATGCGCCCCTCGGTGCGCTCCTCCACCAGCTCGGCCCACTTCTCGGCCGCCTGGCCCCAGGGGAAGGCGTCGGAGAGCACGGTGGAGACGGAGAGCTCGCGGGCCTGGGCGGAGAGCGAGGCGGAGAGCACGGCGGCGCCGGCCAGGGCGGCGGCCAGCTTGGCAAGCGGTCGATGGAGGATCATGGCGTGTCCTTGCAGCGGCGCCCCGATGGCCTCGAGGCGCGATTATGGTTATGGGTCGGGCGATGGCCCGGCGTGGCCGGCCACCTCGCCCCATTCTAGGGCCGCAAGCGTTGAATATCAGCCCGGGGCGGGGGCTAATCGCAGCGGGACGCCACCCCCGGCCAGGCGACGCAGTCGCCCACCTCGACGCCCAGCGACGCGAAGGTGCCGGCGGGAACCTCCAGCGCGGCCCGATAGGACACCCCCGGGCGCGTCACCGGGCAGTCACCGGGGGCGTTCGAGCCGCAGGGCTGCATGGTGTGGGTCGAGACGATGCGCCCCGCCCCATCGATAAAGGCGATATCCAGCGGGATCAGGGTGTTGTACATCCAGAAGCCGCTGCCGCCGGGCTGCTCGGTGGCATAGAGGAAGAGCATGCCGGCGTCCTCGGCGAGCCGCTCGCGCCCCATCAGGCCGCGGCTGCGCTCGGCGGGCGCGTCCGCCACCTCGACCCGGAAGGCGTGGCTGGCCTCCCCGACATGGAGGCGCAGCGGCCAGGGCTCCGGCACCGCCTCCTCGGCGAGGCCCGGCGTGGCCAGGGGCAGCGCCAGGGTAGCAAGGGTGGCAAGGGTGGCAAGGCGAAGGAATCGGGTCATGGGTCACTCCTGGCGTCGTCGTCGGGCGGCGAGGCGTCCGGCATCAGGTGGATGCCCGCGGCGAGCAGCGAGACCTGCACCGCCTCGCCCCGGGCCAGGCCGTTGCGGCGGGCGGCATGGGTGGCTATCTCGAAGCGCAGGGTCTCCGGCCCGTGGGCGAAGGCGAGTGATACCGAGGTGATGCCGCCCAGCACCACCATCTCGACCACCCGCCCCGCTACCGGGTTCTCGCGCTCGCCGAGGGACGGGCGGCCACGCCGGTGCAGCACCACGTCGGAGGGTGGCAGGTACCAGGCCACGCGGCTCCCCGGTTCCAACGCCGCCAGCCCCTCGGCCACCTCCAGCCGCCAGGGACCCCACGCCAGGCGGCGCTCACCGCCGTCCTCCACCACCTCGCCCGCGAAGACATTGTGGCGATCGAGCAGCCGCGCCACCTGGGGCGAGGCCGGGCGCCGGAAGAGCGACTCCGGCGGGCCGGCCTGCAGGGTGCGCCCGGCGTGCAGCACGCAGAGGCGGTCGGCCAGGGCCGCCGCCTCGTCGAGGTCATGGGTCACCAGCACGATGGGGATGGCGATCTCCTCGCGCAGCAGCGCCAGCTCGCGCTGCAGGCGGCGCCGGGTGACCTGGTCCACCGCCGAGAAGGGCTCGTCAAGCAGCAGCACCCGCGGCTCGCGGGCCAGTGCCCGGGCCAGCGCCACGCGCTGGCGCTGGCCACCGGAGAGCTCGGCCGGGTGGCGCCCGGCCAGCCCCTCCAGACGCACCCGAGCGAGCCACGCCTCGCCGCGACGCCGCCGCTCGGCCACCGGCAGGTGGTGCAGCGCCACCATGACGTTGCCCAGCGCCGTCAGGTGCGGAAACAGGGCGTAGTCCTGGAACACCAGGCCCAGGCGGCGGCGCTGGGGCGCCAGCGCCAGGCGCCGGCCGGCATCGAACCACAGCGCCTCGCCGCAGGCGATGCGTCCGGCGGCCGGCCGGTAGAGCCCGGCGATGCTGCGCAGCAGGGTGGTCTTGCCGCTGCCGGAGGGGCCCACCAGGGCCAGCAGCTCGCCGGCCTCGCAGCGGAACTCCGCCGCCAGGGGGATCGGCCCCGACTGGTGCAGGCTGACCTCCAGGGGAGCGGGGCTCGCGACGGGCTCAGGCACGGCGCCACCTCCGCCGGCCGGCGAGGCCGTAGACCACGCCGATGGTGACGAAGGAGACCAGCAGCAGCATCGCCGACATGCTGGCCGCGCCGCTCTCGTCGAAGGCCTGCACCCGGTCGTAGATGGCGATAGCCAGGGTACGGGTCTCGCCGTCGATGGCCCCGCCCACCATCAGGATGACGCCGAACTCCCCCAGGGTATGGGCGAAGGTGAGCGCCAGCGCCGAGACCAGCCCCGGCCACACCAGCGGCAGCTCGATGCGCCACAGGGTGTGCAGCGGCGAGAGGCCGCTGCACCAGGCCGCCTCGCGCAGGTTGGCGGGCACCGCCTCGAAGGCGCGCTGCACCGGCTGCACCGCGAAGGGCAGGTTGGCCACCAGGGAGGCGAGCAGGATGCCCTCGAAGGTGAAGTTGAGCCCGGTGCCGAAGAGACGCTCCCAGAGCCCGCCGAAGGGAGCCTCCACGCCGAAGGCCTGCATCAGGTAGAAGCCCAGCACCGTGGGCGGCATCACCAGCGGCAGGGCGATCAGCGCCTCCCAGAGCGGCTTGGCCCGCGAGCGGCTGGCGGCCAGGGTGCGCCCCAGCCACAACCCCACCGGCAGCAGCAGCAGCGCCGTGAAGGCCGCCAGGTGCAGCGAGACCGAGAGCGCCGTCCACTCCATCAGCGGGACGCCGCCTCGTCGAGGCGAAAGCCGTGCTCGGACAGGATCTCGCGGGCCGGCTCCTGCTGCAGCCAGGCGTAGAAGGCCCGGGCGGTCTCCCCGGCACCCTTGACCAGCGCCATGCGCTGCACCAGCGGGCGGTGCCAGTCGGCTGGCACCATCACGAAGTCGCTGCGCGCCGCCACCGGCGGCGCCAGCGCCTGGGACCAGGCCACCAGCCCGCCGCGGGTATCGGCGGAAAGGGCGAAGCGGGTGGCCTGGGCGACGTTCTCGCCCATCACCCGCAGCGGCTCGCTCGCCTGCCACAGGCCGGCGTGGCTCAGGGCCTCGCGGGCGGCCACGCCGTAGGGGGCATGCTCGGGGTTGGCCAGGGCGATCCGCGCCCGTCCCTCCCCGGCGGCGTGGGCCGCCAGCGCCTCGCGCACCGCGGCCAGCGGCGCGTCGTCGGGCGGCAAGGGCCCCTGCCCCGGGGCCTGCAGCCATACCAGCCGCCCCACCGCGTAGACCACGCCGGCATCCTCCAGGTGGCCCGCCTCATGAAGCGCCAGCACATAGGCCTCGTCGGCGGAGAGGAAGAGTTCGAAGGGGGCGCCCTGGCCGATCTGGCGCCGGAAGTTGCCCGACGAGCCGAAGTTGACCCGTAGCGAGGCCCCCGTCTCGGCCCGGAAGGCCTCGACCAGCCGCGGGAAGACCGCCTGCAGGGAGGAGGCGGCGGCCACGATGGGCGGCTGGGCCAGGGCCGGCGTGGTCAGCAGCAGCGCCAGGCCCAGCAGCAGGGCGCGGCATCCCGGGCGGGTCAAGGAGGGCATGGCGAGGCTCCGCAAGGCGTGGTTGGGCGCATTGTCCGTCACCCCGTCGACGCCCTCAACCCGCCGGACGCTCCCAGGGCGCTCGACGCCGGAGGGGTCCGTTGCCTGTCGCCGCAGTGGGCGCGAGGGATTCGCGCCGCCGCTCAGCTCGTGGTGACCCCGGCGAAGATGGCGCGCAGGTCGGCCTCCTCCTCGCGCGGGCCCAGGTCGAGCAGTGCCTCGAGGCTCGTCAGGTGCGCCTCGATGGCGCGCCTCGCCCCCTCGGCGTCGCCTTCCGCTAGGGCCGCCAGCAGCCGCGGGTGGTCCCCCTCCAGGAAGCAGGAGGCCAGCGTCGGCCGCTTATAGAGGGCGATGACGATGGAGGTACGCAGCACCAGGTCGGTGAGCATGGCGCCCAGCACGCGGTTGGGCGAGAGCGCCGCCAGGCGATGATGGATGGCCAGGGAGTGCGCGATGCGAGCCGTCTCGTCGCCGCGGCCGTGGGCCTCGACCTCGGCCTGCGCCTCCCGCTCCAGCGCGTCGAGCACCCCGGGCTCGAGCCCGCGGCCCGCCAGCAGGGCCGCCACCTCCCCCTCCACCAGGCGGCGGGCGGCGAAGGTCTCGCGGGTCTCCTCGACGCTCGGCGAGCGCACCCGGGCCACCTGGTTGGGACGCTGGTCGATGACATGCTCGGCGGCCAGGCGGGTCAGGGCACGGCGCACCACCGAGCGGCTGACGCCGAAGATCTCGCCCAGCGCCACCTCCGGCAGGCGGGTACCCGGCGGCAGGCGCTGGCTGAGGACCGCCTGGCGTACCTGCTCGACGATATGGGGGTCACTGATGCGCTCGCCGGCGCGGATGGCGGCTTCGACGCCGGCCTTCCAGGAGTGGCTCATGCTCTCTCGCTCGTGGTGATCTTCCTGGCCGCACCTTCGCACTTTTCGGGACGAATGGCCACATTCTGCCTGCCTCCTGTATACAGGAAGGGGCTCAGAAGCACGTCTCCATCACCTCCTGCACCTCCAGCGCCTCGTCCACCCGCAGCACCCGTTGCCAGCGATCGAAGGTAAGGCAGGGGTGGGAGATGCCGAAGGCCACCACGTCGCCTACGCGCACGTCGCATACGCGCACGTCGCCCTCCCCGGCCAGCGGCTCGGGCAGGCGCACGAAGGCGTGCTGGTCCATCAGCCTGGTCACCTCCCAGCCCGCCACCGTCAGGGACTCGGTCGCCGCGCCCCCCTCCCGGTAGCGGCGCAGGGGCAGCGGCAGGCGGTCGCCGCCCACGTCGCGCCGCCCCATGGCGACGATCGCCAGCCCCGGCTCGGGTAGCGACTGCACCTGGGCGAACACCTCCAGCGCCGGGCGCAGCCCCTCGTCCAGCCCCTCGCGGGCCAGAACCCCGCGCTGCGCCTCGGCGTAGAGGCCATGGTCGTGGACCACATAGCAGCCGGGACGCAGCACCGCCTGGAAGGGCTGCCCCAGCGCCTGGAAGGCAGCGGCCACCCGGTCGTACCAGGCCGAGCCCGCGGCGGTGATCAGCGGGGTGGGGGACGCGAAGCGCCCCGCGGCGCTGAGCGCCTGGGCCACGGCGACCATCTCGCCGAGGTAGTCCACCACCCGGCGCTCGCCGTCGTCGCCGGCCAGCCCCTCGTAGCCCTCCAGGCCGACCAGCGAGAGCCCCGGCAGGGCGGCGATGCGCTCGGCCAGTGCCAGCGCCTGATCCTCGCCGCGACAGCCACAGCGCCCGCCGGCCACGCCCAGCTCGATCAGCACCGGCAGGCGCAGGTCGCGGGCGGTGAAGTGGCGATCCAGGGCGACGGCATTGGCCTCACTGTCCACCAGGCAGGTGAGCTCGGCCCCGGCCGCCAGCAGGTCGGCGACGATGGCCATGTTGGCCTCCCCCACCAGCTGGTTGGCGAGCAGCAACCGCGTCACCCCGGCCGCAAAGGCGTCACGGCACTGCGGGGCCGTGGCCAGGGTGATGCCCCAGGCCCCGGCCGCCAGCTGGCGATGGAAGAGCGCCGGGGCCATGGTGGTCTTGCCGTGGGGCGCCAGCCAGGCGCCGCGCCGTTCGGCGAAGCGCTGCATCCAGGCGAGGTTGTGGGCCAGGGGCGCCTCGTGGACCACCGCCGCCGGCAGGCTGACGCCTTCGAGCAGGCGCCGCCCGGTCTCCGGACAGCCCTTGTGGCCGCGCTCCGCGCCGGGCTCAGCGCGCATGGTCGGCGTTGACGTCGAGGATCTTCATGGTGTTGGTGCCACCATGGGCGTTCATCTCGTCGCCCCGGGTGAGGATCACATGGTCGCCCGGCTCGGCGATGCCCTTCTCCACCAGCAGCGCCAGGGCGCGGTCGTTGAGCTCCTCGGCCGTCATCTCGCTGGTGTCGAAGGGCAGCGAGACCACCCCGCGGTAGAGCGCCATGCGCCGCTGGGCGATGGCGCTGTGGGCCAGCCCCACGATGGGCAGCCCCGAGCGGATGCGCGAGGCGATCAGCGGCGTGTAGCCGGTGGAGGTCATGCAGGCGATGGCCGCCACTCCGGAGAGGTGGTTGGCGGCGTACATGGCGGAGAGGGCGATGGTCTCGTCGATCTGGGTGAAGCCCTCGTGGATGCGGTGGCCCGACTCCTGGGCGACCTTCTCGCGCTCGGCGCCCAGGCAGACCCGGTGCATGGCCTCCACGGTCTCCACCGGGAAGTCGCCGGCGGCGGTCTCGGCGGAGAGCATCACCGCGTCGGTGCCGTCGAGCACGGCGTTGGCGACGTCGAACACCTCGGCGCGGGTGGGCAGCGGCGCCTCGATCATCGACTCCATCATCTGGGTGGCGGTGATCACCGCACGGTTCAGGGTGCGGGCGCGCTTGATGATGCGCTTCTGCATGCCGATCAGCTTCTCGTCGCCGATCTCCACGCCGAGATCGCCGCGCGCCACCATCACCGCCTCGCAGGACTGGATGATGCCGTCCAGGGTCGCCGCGTCGGCCACCGCCTCGGCGCGCTCGAGCTTGGCCACCAGGCCGATCTCGCGGCCAGCCTCGCCGAGCAGGTCGCGGGCCTCGGCCATGTCGACGGCGCTGCGCGGGAAGGAGACCGCCAGGTAGTCGACGCCGATCTCGACCGCGGTGGCGAGGTCCGCCCTGTCCTTGTCAGTCAGCGCCGGCGCCGAGAGTCCGCCGCCCTGCTTGTTGATGCCCTTGTTGTTGGAGAGCCGCCCGCCCACCGTCACGGTGGTGTGGATCTCGCGCCCCTCGACGCCGCTGACGTCGAGCACCACCCGGCCGTCGTCGAGCAGCAGGCGGTCGCCGGGGGCGACGTCATCGATCAGTTGCTTGTAGTCGCAGCCCACGCGCTCGTGGGTGCCGGCGTCGCTGGCCAGCGCCATATCGAGGATAAAGGACTCACCCTCGACCAGCTCCACGGCCCCCTCGGCGAAGCGGGCGATACGGATCTTGGGCCCCTGCAGATCGCCCAGGGCGGCGACGCTTCTACCCAGGCGGGCGGCGATCTCGCGCACCCGTTCAAGGCGGCGGCGGTGATCGTCGGCCGAGCCGTGGGAGAAGTTGAGGCGCACCACGTCGACGCCGGCGGCGATCATCGCCTCGAGCACCCCCTCGCGGTCGCTGGCGGGGCCCAGGGTGGCGACGATCTTGGTGCGCCGGATGGGGTCGTGGATGGGGGCATGGGGGAGATGGCTCATGGCGTCCTCGGCAGGATCAGGATGGCACGGAAGTCGTTGACGTTGGTGCGCGTGGGGCCGGTAACGATCAGCCGCTCCAGCGCCTGGAAGAAAGTGTAGGCATCATTGCGTGACAGAAAGGTGGCCGGGTCAAGCCCCTGCTGTCGGGCACGGGCCCAGTCGGCATCGGCGATAAGGGCCCCGGCGTTGTCCTCGGAGCCGTCGATGCCGTCGGTGTCGATGGCCAGGGCATGGATGCCCGGCGCCCCCTGAAGCGCCTCGAAGAGCCCCAGCAGGTACTCGACGTTACGCCCGCCGCGGCCATCGCCGCGCACCGTGACGCTGGTCTCGCCGCCGGAGAGCAACAGCAGCG
This sequence comes from Halomonas sp. PBN3, assembly GCF_000475415.1. Classification (NCBI taxonomy): domain Bacteria; kingdom Pseudomonadati; phylum Pseudomonadota; class Gammaproteobacteria; order Oceanospirillales; family Halomonadaceae; genus Halomonas; species Halomonas sp. PBN3. The sequence continues at coordinate 33,412 of NZ_AXCA01000175.1, forward strand.
GCCGGGTGAGCCCTTCCTGGCTCGAGCGCGCCAGGCGCGCCTGGGCACGCCCCAGCTCGCGAGCCTCGCCTTCGAGATCATCGCCCAGCACACGCACCTCGATACCACTCCTCGCGGCGGCCACGCGGGCCGCCTCCAGGGCATCGGCGGCGCGAGCCAGCACCCGGGCACGGTCGCGGGCGAAGCCTTGGTCATCAGGCGCCGGCGCCTGGTCGGCCCCCTCGAGGTGGCGCCGCACCGTGTCGGGGATGGCGATGCCATGGCGCTCGAGGATCGCCAGGGCATCTGCCGGGGTGCTGGCGTCGGGCAGGGTCGGGCCGGAGGCGACTAGGGTCGGGTCGTCGCCGGGCACGTCGGAGATCACCCAGGTCAGCACCGGTGCCGGATGGGCCGCGGCGGCCAGGCGCCCGCCCTTGATCGCCGAGAGGTGGCGGCGCACGGTGTTAATCTCGCGGATCGGCGCCCCGCAGCGCAGCAGTTCGCGGTTGAGCGCCTGCTTCTCGGCCAGGGTGATGCCGGGCGCCGGCAGGCTCATCAGCGCCGAGCCGCCGCCGGAGATCAGCGCGATCACCAGGTCCTCCTCGCCCAGCGGCGCCACCGCCTCGAGCATGCGTCGGGCGGCCTCCTCGCTCAGGCCGTCGGGCATGGGGTGGGAGGCCTCGAGCACCTCGATACGTTCGCAGGGCGCCTCGTGCTCCTCGATACCGTGCCCGTAGCGGGTCACCACCAGCCCCTCGAGAGGGGCCTCGGACTGGTGGGCCTGCCAGGCGCGCTCCAGGGTGGCCGCCATGGCGGCGGCGGCCTTGCCGGCGCCCACCACCAGGGTGCGGCCGGCGGGTGGCGGCGGCAGCTCGCCGGGCAGCAGGCTGTCGGGATGCACGGCGTGCACGGCGGTGTCGGCCAGGCCGCGTAGCCAGCGCAGGGCCTCCGGCGCCGACAGCGCGGCGATGGCCTCGGGGGAGGATGGGGACGGCGTGGCGACCATGGGTTTCTCCTCTGCGGCGGATGGCCCCACCGGGACCATCCAGGAATTCTTGGGTCTCGATCGGTCTGGGTTCGGGGATCGTAAGCGGTGATCCGAGTTCGGGGATCGCGAAAAAGGACCCGGCGGCAGGTCGCGCCTACCACCGGGTAAGGCCGCCGGGGCGGCCGGAAGGCGTGCGACGACCCGACGCCCGCCTTCCGGAGCCTACCGGATTCTGCCGCTCGTCGCCGAACGGTGTCTGCCGGCAGGCCCTCGGGGAGCGGTCACCTCCCCTGCCCGCGCCGGCCCAGCACCGGGCCGGCGCCGGAACTCATGCCTGGCCCACCTCGTGGTTGGCCAGGGTCTCCAGGGCGCGCAGGATGCCGGCATGGTCCCACTCGGCGCCGCCGTTGGCGGCACAGGCCTGGAACAGCTGCTGGGTGTTGGCGGTGCCGGGCAGCGCCAGGTCGAGACTGCGCGCGCCTTCCAGCGCCAGGTTGAGGTCCTTCTGGTGCAGCTTGATCTTGAACCCGGGGTCGAAGGTCCGCTGGATCATGCGCTCGCCGTGCACGTCGAGGATCTTCGACTGGGCCAGGCCGCCGAGCAGCGACTCGCGCACCTTGGCCACGTCGGCCCCGGCCTTGGAGGCGAACAACAGGCCCTCGGCCACCGCCTCGATGGTCAGGGCGACGACGATCTGGTTGGCCACCTTGCAGGTCTGGCCGGCACCGTGGCCGCCGATATGGGTGATGGTCTTGCCCATCACCTCGAGGATCGGCCTGGCCCGGGTGAAGCCCTCGTCGGTGGCGCCCACCATGATGGTCAGGGCGGCGTTGATGACACCGCCCTGGGGCTTGTGAGCTCCTGCATGCCCTTGTCGGCCAGCTCGGAGGACAGCGGCTTGCCGCGCTTGACGGTGGCGAGCTCGTGGCCGGCGTCCAACAGGTGACCCGCCATGGGGCGGCCCATGATGCCGAGGCCGATAAATCCGATCTTGCTCATACTCTCTCTCCTGTTGTCATTGGGGTGTCGAGACGGTGCTTAGCGCGCGGCGTCCAGCCAGCCCAGGCCCTCCTGGGTGCGGCCGGCGGGCTTGTACTCGGCGCCGATCCAGCCCTGGTAGCCCAGGCGGTCCAGGTGGGCGAACAGGAAGGGGTAGTGGATCTCCCCCGTGCCCGGTTCGTGACGTCCCGGGTTGTCGGCGATCTGCACATGGGCGATGCGATCGAAGTGCGTCTCGATGGTCGGCGCCAGGTCCCCCTCCATGATCTGCATGTGGTAGATGTCGTACTGCAGCTTGAGGTTGTCGCTTGCCACCTCGTCGAAGATCTGGAGTGCGTGCTCGGTGCGGTTGAGGAAGAAGCCCGGGATGTCGCGGGTATTGATCGGCTCGGCGATCAGCAGGATGCCGGCATCCGCGAGCTTGTCGGCGGCGTAGCGCAGGTTCCCGACCAGGGTCTGGCGTGCCTCGGCGTCGCTGACGCCCTCCGGCTTGATCCCGGCCAGGCAGTTGACCTGGGTATTGCCCAGCACGCGGGCGTAGGCGATGGCGCGCTCGACCCCCTCGCGGAACTCGGCGACGCGGTCCGGGTGGCAGGCGATGCCGCGCTCGCCGGCGGCCCAGTCGCCCGCGGGCAGGTTGAACAGCACCTGAGTCAGGCCGTTGTCGTCGAGGCGCCGCTTGATCTCGGCGGCCTCGAAGTCGTACGGGAAGAGGTACTCCACGCCCTTGAAGCCGGCTTCTGCGGCGGCCTGGAAGCGGTCGAGGAAGTCCACCTCGGTGAACAGCATGCTGAGGTTGGCGGCAAACTGGGGCATCTTGGTCTCCTTGCTCAATTGGTCAGAGTGTGGGGCGCCGGGGACAAGCCGAAGAGGAGGTCCTATGCCAGGGGTGAGGAGCATCGCTCCGAACGGGCTGACCATGGATGGTCAGCACCGGCTCTGCAAGCGGAGCAGGATGCGAGAGCGCCGCAGGGCATCGGTAGCGCCCATGGATGGGTTCACAGCGCCTCCTCGTAGGCTTGTCGACGGTTCAGCCCCACGCTATGCGACGTCAACTACATACTGCGACTAGGCCCGCAATTATGGGCCGTCAAGATTATGTGGAAAATATTTTCAAATATTTTTGTATCCAAAAAACACCCAAGCCGATTCAGCGGCTTGGGTACCTACAGGGAGGCCATGGGTGCAGCCTTACAGGGCAACCCGAATCGACAGGGGGTATTCATCGCAGTTGCTCCCCTCGCCGCCGCGATCGACGACCAGGAACTCCCCTTCCCGCTCCAGCACCGACTGGATGGCATGCCAGGTGCCGGCGCGGTAGTTGACCCCCTGGCGCCCGTCGGTGACGAAGGCGCGCACCTCAGCAGGATCGATCTCGTCGCCCGGTGGCGCCACCACCACCACGAACCGTTCTTCATGGAGCGGCATGAAGGCCTGGCTGCCCAGCGGATGGCGCTCCAGGAAGTCGAGTTCCAGCGGGATCTCGACGGGCTGGCTGACGAAGATGCTGATCAGCGTCCGCGCGCCCTCCCCCAGGGTCTCGACCTTGGCCAGGTCATGGTGGCGTCGGGTGCGCCCGGCATTGATTGGAAACCAGTCGGCGGTGCGGGCGTCGATGACGTCGCCGTAGGGGGCGAAGGCCTCGGCGGTCAGGGGTTCGGCTTTCAGTTCGAGCATGTAGTGTCCTCTTGTTTAACTCGTCAGTCTGCCGGTATTCCGGGGCTGATCCGGGCGCAGGCTTGCGAGGAGGCGCTGTGAACCCCTCCCTGGGCGCTACATTTGCCATCCATGGCAAATGACCTCCTCTTCAGCCTGCCCCCGGCGCCCCTGCACTGGTGCTATCTCAGCGCGTCGCCGGATCAGCATCGAGCGTTTTGTCTTCTCTTGACTAGCGTCGCTGTCTCAGCGCATCGCCGGGCGCAGCGCGGCGTGGCGGTTGACGTCCTTGTAGAGCAGGTAGCGGAACGGGCCCGGGCCGCCGGCGTAGCAGGCCTGGGGACAGAAGGCGCGCAGCCACATGAAGTCGCCGGCCTCGACCTCCACCCACTCCTGGTTGAGGTGATAGACCGCCTTACCCTCGAGCACGTAGAGGCCGTGCTCCATGACGTGGGTCTCGTCGAACGGGATCACCGCGCCGGGCTGGAAGGTGACGATATTGACGTGCATGTCGTGGCGCACGTCCTCGGGGTCGACGAAGCGGGTGGTCGCCCAGCGCCCCTCGGTGCCCGGCATCTCGTTGGGGGCGATGTCGTTCTCGTTGACCACGAAGGGCTCGGGCACCTCGATGCCCTCGACCCGCTCATAGGCCTTGCGCACCCAGTGGAAGCGCACCGGGGCATCGGACTCGTTGCGCAGCTGCCACTCGCTGCCCGGCGGCAGGAAGGCGTAGCCGCCGGGCACCATGCGGTGGCGCTCGCCGGCCAGGGTCAGGGTCATCTCGCCCTCCACCACGAAGAGCACCCCCTCGGCCTCGGGGTCGGGCTCGGGGCGCTCGCTGCCGCCGCCGGGAGACACCTCCATGATGTACTGGGAGAAGGTCTCGGCGAAGCCGGAGAGCGGGCGCGCCAGCACCCACAGCCGGGTGTTCTCCCAGAACGGCAGGTTGCTGGTGACGATATCGCGCATCACGCCACGCGGGATGAAGGCGTAGGCCTCGGTAAACACCGCCCGGTCGGAGAGCAGCTGGGTCTGGGGCGGATGCCCGCCATGCGGGGCATAGTAGGTGCGTTGGTTCATTGCATGTCCTGATCAGATAGGGCTCGTCTCCGGCGAGAGGCGCCGGGGACAGGTCTGAAGGGGGTCCGAGAACCAGGGACGGCCGAGGTAGCGTACAGGGTCATATTCACAGCGCCTCCTCGTAGGCTTATCACCAGATCAGCCCCGAGCTATCGAGCAGCCAGGCTATCTGCGATAGCCCTGA
>NZ_AXCA01000176.1:0-46654 GCF_000475415.1 Halomonas sp. PBN3
TGGCGGGCCCGAGGCGTGTCAGCCGTGGCCGCGGTCGGGGTGGGGCACCGGCTTCTCGCCGACCTCCTCGGGGCGCAGCTCCGCCGGGCGCCCGGCAGTCTTCTCCACGTGCTTGAGCTTGAGGTGAAGGCCGGTCTTGGCCAGCAGGTGAGCGCTCACCGGGGCGGTGATGAACAGGAACAGGGTGATCAGCATCTCCTGGATGTCCGGTTTGCCCTCGGTGACCCAGAAGTAGAGCATCGAGGCGGCCAGCATGCAGCCGATCCCCAGGGTGGTGGCCTTGGTGGGGCCGTGCAGGCGCATGTAGAAGTCGCGCAGGTGTGCCAGGCCCAGCGAGCCGATGAAGACGAAGGCGCCGCCGGCGATCAGCAGCAGCGAGATCACGCCTTCCAGAATCACGTAGTGTGTCATGGCCCCTCCTATTCGATGATGTCGCCGCGCAGCAGGTACTTGCATACCGCCACGGTGCTGATGAAGCCGAGCATGGCGATCAGCAGCGCCGACTCGAAGTAGGTCTTGGTGTTGAGCCACAGCCCCAGCAGCACGATCAGCGCGATGGAGTTGATGTACATGGTGTCCAGCGCCAGCAGACGGTCGGGCATGTCGGGGCCGATGGTCAGGCGGTAGACGTTGAGCGCCAGCGCCGCCACCACCAGGGCCAGGCAGGTAAAGAGAGCGACCTCTAGCATTCGTAGATCTCCTTCAGTGGCCGTTCGTAACGCTCGCGAATGGTCTCGATCAGTGCGTCATCATCCTCCACGTCCAGGGCGTGGATCAGCAGCGACTTGCCATCCAGGCGCAGGTTGGCCGACACCGTGCCCGGCGTCAGGCTGATGGTGTTGGCCAGCAGGGTGATGGTGAAGCGATCCTCCAGCATCAGCGGGTACTCCACGAAGTGGGGCCGCAGGCGCCGCCAGGGGTTGATGATCAGCCAGGCCACCTGGACGTTGGCGATCACGATATCGCCGAGTACGCGCAGCGCAAAGCGCAGCAGCAGACCCGGCTTCTTCACATGGGGCTGGGCGTCCCAGAAGCGGTGGGTCACCAGCGGGATGGCCACCGCCAGGGCGCCGCCCAGCAGGATATGGCCGAAGGCGACGCTGCGCACCATCAGCAGCCAGACAACCAGCAGCAGGATCGACAGCAGCGGGGTGGGCAGCCAGGGACGAGGCGTGATCATGGGGCGTCTCCCTCGGTGGACAGCAGGGCGCGGGTCACCGCCTCGGGGCGTGCCAGCTGCGCGGCGGTGGCGTCGGTGTAGTCGGCGAGGGGCCCGGCGAGGAGGACCAGTAGCGGCGAGGCGCCGATCAGCCAGGCCACGCCGAACCACTGGCGCGGCGGCAGGCGCTGGCCATCCGCCTCGCCGCTGCTGCGCCAGAACAGCGTCGAACCGGCCCGGGAGAGGGCGACGATGGCGGCCAGCCCCGACAGCAGCAGGATCGGCCACAGCCAGGCCCGCTGGCCGCCCTCGGCGGCCACCAGCAGCAGCGCCTTGCCGATCGCCCCGGAGAGCGGCGGCATGCCGGCCACCGCCACCGCGCCGGCGAAGAACAGCAGCGCCAGCCAGCGTCCCTGGCGCAGCGGCCGGCCCCTGACGATGCGGGTGCCCGCCTTGCCGCGCTGGGCGCCGATCATCTCGGCCAGCAGGAAGAGCCCGCCGGTGACCAGGGTGGTGTGGATCAGGTAGTAGAGCAGCGCGGAGATCGCCGCCGGGGTACCGATGCCGATGCCCGCCAGCAGGGTGCCCACCGAGACCAGCACCAGGTAGGCCACCAGCAGGCGCAGGTCGCGCGCCGCCAGGGTGCCGGCGCTGGCGGCCACCAGGGTGGCCAGGGCGAACCACCACACCCAGCCCTGCTCCAGGTCGGCCAGGGGACCGGCGCCCTCGCCGAACACCAGCGAGTAGACCCGCAGGATGGCGTAGATGCCGACCTTGGTCATGATGGCGAAGAGCGCGGCCACCGGCGCCGGGGCCGCTGCGTAGGCCCTGGGCAGCCAGAAGTAGAGCGGCAGGATCGCCGCCTTGAGGCCGAACACCACCAGCAGCATCAGCGCGCCGGCCATGACCAGCCCCTCGCGCTCGGCGGGCAGCGCGGCGAGGCGCGTGGCCATGTCGGCCATATTGAGGGTGCCGGTGGCGCCGTAGAGGATGCCCACGCTGATCAGGAACAGCGATGAGCCCGCCAGGTTGAGCACCACGTAGTGGACCCCGGCCATGATGCGATCGCGGCCGCCGCCGTGCAGCAGCAGGGCGTAGGAGGCGAGCAGCAGCACCTCGAAGAACACGAAGAGGTTGAACAGGTCGCCGGTGAGGAAGGCGCCGTTGAGGCCCATCAGCTGCCACTGGAAGAGGCCGTGGAAGTTGCTGCCGCGCTCGTCGTCGCCGGCGCAGGCGAACACCACCGCGCCCAGCGCCAGCACCGCGGTGAGCAGCACCATCAGCGCCGAGAGGCGGTCGAGCACCAGCACGATGCCGAAGGGAGGCTGCCAGTCGCCCAGGGCATAGTAGGTCACCTCGCCGCCGGCGGCACGCACCACCAGGGCGATGGCCACCAGCAGCAGGGCCAGGGTGGCGCCGACGCCCACCAGGCGCTTGACGCGCACGCTGCCCTGGCGCTGGAACAGCAGCAGCAGGCCGGCGACCAGCGGCACCACCACCGGCAGCACGATCAGGTGAGACATCATCGGCGACCCTCCCCGGCTTCATGCTTGCGGCCGTCGACGTGGTCGTTGCCGGCCTCGCTGCGCGCCCGCATGGCCAGGATCACCACGAAGGCGGTCATGGCGAAGCCGATCACGATGGCGGTCAACACCAGCGCCTGGGGCAGCGGGTCGGCGTAGTCGCCTGCCCCGTCGACCAATGCGGCGCCATCGGTGGTCAGGCCGCCCATGGAGAACAGGAAGAGGTTCACGGCATAGGAGAGCAGGGTCAGGCCCACCACGACGGGGAAGGTTCGCGAGCGCAGGATCAGGTAGAGCCCGCAGGCGGTGAGAACACCGGTGGTGATGGCGTAGAGGCTTTCCATCAGGAGGACTCCTTGGAACTGTCGGGAGACGGTGCGCTTGCGGTGCTGGGCTCCTTGGCCGGGCGGTGCGGCGTGGTCACCTTGCCCAGGTTGGCCAGGATCATCAGGGTGGCGCCGACCACCGCCAGGTAGACCCCCAGGTCGAAGAGCATGGCCGTGGCCAGCTCGAACTTGCCCACCAGCGGCAGCGAGAAGTAGCCGAACGAGGAGGTCAGGAACGGATAGCCGAACAGCCAGCTGCCCAGGCCGGTCAGGGTGGCGATACCCACCCCGGCCACCGCCACCGGCTGGTAGGGGAAGTCGAGTCGCTGCTGGGCCCACTCCACCCCGCGAGCCATGTAGAGCAGGATCAGCGCCACCGCGGTGACCAGTCCGGCGATAAAGCCGCCACCGGGCTCGTTATGGCCGCGCAGGAAGATGAAGGCGGAGACCAGCAGCGCCAGCGGCAGCAGCGCCATGGAGATGGAAGTCAGGATCGCCGGGTAGCGGTCCGGCGACCACACGCGGCCTTCACCGTCGCTGTGGGGCATGAACACTCGCAGCCGGTTGAGCAGCTTGAAGATCGCCAGGCCGGCCAGGGCCAGCACGGTGATCTCGCCCAGGGTATCGAAGCCGCGGAAATCCACCAGGATCACGTTGACCACGTTGTGGCCGCCACCACCGGGCACGCTGTTCTCCAGGAAGAAGCCGGAGATGGGGGTGGTGTCGCGGGTCAGTACCGCATAGTTGAGGCTCGCCACCACCAGCCCCAGGGCCCCGGCCAGCACCACGTCGCGCAGGTTGCGCCGGTTGGAGGACTCGGTGGGGGTCTTCTGGGGCAGGAAGAACAGCGCCAGCATCAACAGGATCATGGTCACTACCTCGACCGAGAGCTGGGTCAGCGCCAGGTCCGGGGCCGAGAAGCGAGCGAAGGTCAGCGAGACCACCAGGCCCACCACCGAAAGCATGATCAGCGAGATCAGGCGGAAGCGGTGGGTGACCGCGGTAGCGATGCCGCCGAACACCAGCAGGGCAGCGCCCAGCAGCACCACGCCGTCGACGGGCTGGTTGCCGAGTGCGCCGGTCAGCCCGCTCATGCGCGCCAGGCCCAGCCCACCCATCAGCAGCGAGGCGAACAGCAGCCAGGTCATGTAGCGCTGCAGGGAGCCGCCGTCGAAGCGGCCCAGGCTCCGCTCGGACCAGCGACCCAGGCGCTGCAGCGCCGCCTCGAACACCAGCCGGGCGTCGATGGGGCGGAAGCCACGATGGAAGTGGCGCAGGTCGGCATGGCGCCAGTAGGCCGCCGCCCCGGCGACCAGCGCCACCACGCTCATCCCCAGCGGCAGGTTGACGCCGTGCCAGATCGCCAGGTGGAACGCGAAGGGCTCGCCCAGCACCGCCGCCACGGCCAGGCCCAGCAGCCCCTCGGCGAGCACCGGCGCCAGGCCCACCAGCACGCACAGCACCACCAGCAGCTCCACCGGGGCTCGCATCAGCCACGGCGGCTCGTGGGGTGCCTTCGGCGGCGCCTGCCTGGCGGGCTTGAAGAACACCGCATGCACCAGGCGCAGGGAGTAGGCCACCGAGAGGATGCCACCGATCGTCGCCAGCACCGGCAGCACCCAGCTCAGCCCCGCCAGCACCGGGGTCTCCAGGGTCTCGGTGAAGAACATCTCCTTGGAGATGAAACCGTTGAGCAGCGGCACCCCGGCCATGGCCGCCCCGGCCAGGCTGGTCAGCAGGGCGGTGACCGGCATGGCCGTCTTCAGGCCGCCCAGGCGGCCGAGCTCGCGGGTGCCGGTCTCATGGTCGATGATGCCGGCGCTCATGAACAGCGCCGCCTTGAAGGTGGCGTGGTTGAGGATATGGAAGAGCGCGGCGAGCACGGCCATGGGGCTGCCGATGCCCAGCAGCACCGTGATCAGCCCCAGGTGGCTCACCGTGGAGAAGGCCAGGATGCCCTTGAGGTCGGTCTTGAGCAGGGCGAACCAGGCGCCATAGAGCATGGTGGCCATGCCCACCAGGGAGACCACCGCCGACCACAGCTCGCTGCCGGCGATGGCCGGGTGCAGGCGTGCCATCAGGAAGATGCCCGCCTTGACCATGGTCGCCGAGTGCAGGTAGGCGGAGACCGGGGTCGGCGCGGCCATGGCATGGGGCAGCCAGAACTGGAAGGGGAACTGCGCCGACTTGGTGAAGGCGCCCAGCAGCACCAGCGCCAGCATCAGCGGGTAGCGCGGATCGGCCAGGATCGCCTCGCCGCCGGCCAGGACGTCGTCCATGGCGTAGCTGCCCACCATGTCGCCCAGCAGCAGCAGGCCGGCGAGCAGCGCCAGGCCGCCGGCGCCGGTCACGGTCAGCGCCATGCGCGCCCCCTTGCGGGCGTCGCTGCGATGCGACCAGAAGCCGATCAGCAGGAAGGAGGAGAGGCTGGTCAGCTCCCAGTAGAGCCACAGCAGGATCAGGTTGTCGGCTATCACGATGCCGACCATGGAGGCCATGAACAGGATCAGGTAGGCGTAGAAGCGCCCGAAGGGCTCCTCCGGCGCCAGGTAGAAGTGGGCATAGAGCAGGATCAGCAGGCCGATGCCCAGGATCAGCAGGTTGAAGAGCAGCGACAGGCCATCCAGGCGGAAGGCCAGCTCGAGCCCCAGGGTGGGTATCCAGGCGACGCCGGCGCGCAGCGCCTCGCCGGCGGAGAGGGCCGGCAGCTGGGCCAGCATCAGCGCCAGCGCCAGCGCCGGCAGCGCGGCGCTGGCCAGGGAGCAGAAGCGCCGGCCGCGTCGGGCCGTGGCGATCGGCACCAGCATCCCCGCCAGCGGCAGCAGGGCTATCCACATCAGTGTCATCGGTCGCTCATCCTGCGAAGGTGAAGTGGGGGAGGGGCGCAGGATGCCCGCTGGGCCGGAGGATGCAAGCGACATCGGGCCGCATCCCGTCCCTGGGGCGCTGGCCCGTCCACGGCGGTACGCCGTTCATCCTAACGCAAAGCGCACTTCCACGCGCTACCCCACCCTTGTGTTTCAATATCTTGTATGGCTAAAGTGACCCGGTCGACCAACGGGAGGGCGTACCATGCAACTCGCCGTGCTGGGAGGTTTCGTGGTGGCGAGCCTGGTGCCGCTGCTGCACCGCTGGTTCGGAGCAGGCACCGCGCGGGTACTGGCGCTGCTGCCGGCGGCCATCGCCGCCTGGCTGCTGGGTCAGTGGCCGCTCATCGCCGCGGGCGAGACCCTGTGGCTCGAGTGGGCCTGGGTGCCGGGCCTCGACATCACCCTGACCTTCCTGATCGATGGCCTGGCGTGGCTCTTCGCCATGCTGATCTCGGTGATCGGCACCCTGGTGCTGCTCTACGCCGGCGACTATCTCCACGGCCACCGCGACCTGCCGCGCTTCCTGGTGGTGATCACCGCCTTCATGATGTCGATGCTGGGCCTGGTGCTGGCCGACAACCTGGTCGCCCTGTTCGTGTTCTGGGAGCTGACCAGCATCACCTCCTACCTGCTGATCGGCTTCAACCACACCGACCTCGCCGCCCGCAAGTCGGCCCAGCAGGGGCTCTTCGTCACCGTGGGCGGTGGCCTGGCGCTGCTCGCCGGCTTCGTCATGCTGGCCCAGGCCGGCGACAGCTGGTCGCTGGCCGAGCTCACCACCCGGGGCGAGGCGCTCAAGGCCCACGCCCTCTACACGCCGCTGCTGATCTGCGTGCTGCTGGGTGCCTTCACCAAGTCGGCCCAGTTCCCCTTCCACTTCTGGCTGCCTAACGCCATGGCGGCACCCACCCCGGTCTCGGCCTACCTGCACTCGGCGACCATGGTCAAGGCCGGGGTCTACCTGCTGGCGCGGCTGCATCCGGCGCTGGGCGGCACCGAGCCCTGGGTGATCACCCTCTCCCTGGTGGGGGCGCTGACTATGGCCACCGGCGCCTTCCTGGCGATCCAGCACACCAATATCAAGAAGCTGCTGGCCTACTCCACGGTGATGGCGCTGGGCACCCTGACGATGCTGCTGGGCATCGGCAGCGAGTACGCCCTGACCGCCTTCGTGGTCTTCCTGCTCGCCCACTCCCTCTACAAGGGCGCGCTGTTCATGGTGGCAGGCATCCTCGACCACGAGGCGGGCACCAAGGACGTCACCGCCATGGGCGGGCTGCGTCACCTGATGCCACGCACCGCCCTGGTCGCCGCGGTGGCGGCGCTGTCGCTGGCCGGGCTGCCGCCGCTGCTGGGCTTCCTCGGCAAGGAGCTGATGCTGGAGGCGGTGCTGGGGGCGGCCCACTACCGTGGGGTGATCCTGCTGCTGGCCTTCGTCGCCGCCTTCCTGACCCTGGCGGTGGCGGCCATCGTCGCCCTGCGCCCCTTCTTCGGGCCGCTGCGCGAGACCCCCCGGGTGCCCCATGAGGCCCCGGCCGGCATGCTCGTCGGTCCCGCCCTGCTGGCCGCGCTCTCGCTTGCGTTCGGCCTGGCGCCGGGGCTGCTCGACCCGCTGGTCGATGCCACCCTGGCGGGGCTCGGGGTGGCCGGGGCCGAGACGCACCTGGCGCTGTGGCACGGCATCAACCTGCCGCTGCTGCTCTCCCTGGCGAGCCTGGCGCTGGGGGCCCTGGTGGCCCGCCGCTGGGATCGCCTGCGCGGCCAGCTGGCGCGCCTCGAGCCGCTGATGGCGCGCGGCCCCGAGGCGGGCTACGAGGCCCTGATGGCCGGCATGGTGCGCCTCGCCGAGTGGCAGACCCGTTTCCTGCAGAACGGCTATATTCGCAACTACCTGGTGATGACCCTGCTGGTGCTGGTGGGGCTGGTCGGGCACGCCCTGCTGGTGCGCCACACGCCGAGCCTCTCCTTCGCGCTGGACGTCTACCTCCACGAGGCGATGGTGGCGGGGCTGATGGTGGCCGGGGCGATCGCCGCCTGCGTGATGCCCTCGCGGCTCGCCGCGGTGGCCGCGGTAGGGGTGATGGGCTTCTCCATCGCCCTGACCTTCGTGCTGTTCAGCGCACCGGACCTGGCCATCACCCAGCTGCTGGTGGAGACCCTGACGGTGATCCTGCTGGTGCTGGTGCTGTTCCGGCTGCCGCGTTTCGCGACCCTCTCGACCCCGGCGGAGCGGCTGCGCGACCTGGCGGTGGCGGGGCTCTCCGGCGGGCTGGTGACGTTGCTGATGCTTGCCGTGCTCTCCGGCGAGCGGCTGCCGCGCATCTCCGACTATATGGTCGCCAACAGCCAGCCGCTGGGTCACGGCCACAACATCGTCAACGTCATCCTGGTGGACTTCCGCGCTCTGGATACCCTGGGCGAGATGTTCGTGCTGGCGCTGGCGGCCATCGGCGTCTATGCGATGCTGCGCTTCCACGCCGAGGAGTACGATGCCAGGGATGCCGCCAACACCCGGAGGAGCGACGATGGTTAGATCCGGCACGCTGATCCTCAACGTGGCGGCGCGGCTGCTGCTGCCGCTGCAGCTGCTGTTCTCGCTGTTCCTGCTGCTGCGCGGCCACGACGAGCCGGGTGGCGGCTTCATCGCCGGGCTGGTCGCCGCGGGGGGCTTCGCCCTCTACCTGTTCGCCTACGGGCGGCGCGCCCTGGGGGCCATGCTCAAGGTCTCGCCGCGGGACCTGGTGGGGGTCGGCCTGCTGCTGGGGGTGGCCTCCACGCTGCCGGCCTGGTGGCATGGCCAGCCCTTCTTCACCGCCCAGTGGTGGACCATCCCGGTGATCGACTTCAAGGCCTCGACGCCACTGATCTTCGATATCGGGGTCTACCTGGTGGTGCTGGGCTCGGTGCTCACCGCCATCACCGCCCTGGTCAAGACCGACCATGAAGAGGACGACAGACGCTGAGGAGGTGTCATGGAACCCTTGCTGGCCGTGGCGATCGGCACGCTGTTTGCCGCCGCCATCTACATGATGCTGCGCCGCTCCATCGTCAAGCTGGTGATCGGCCTGATGCTGCTCTCCAACGCCGCCAACCTGCTGATCTTCGCCACCGCCGGCCTGACCCGGGGCGCGCCGCCGCTGGTGCCCGAGGGGCTCACCGCCCCCCAGGGGGCGGTGGCCGACCCGCTGCCCCAGGCGCTGGTGCTCACCGCCATCGTCATCGCCTTCGGGGTGCTGTCGTTCGCCGTGGTGCTGGTGCGGCGCGCCTGGGAGATCGTGCGCGCCGATGATCTGGACCGGATGAAGGAAACCGACACGTGAACCCCGAGATCGCGCTGCCCATCCTGATCCCGCTGATGTCGGGGGCCGTGTCGTTGGTGTTCTGGCGCTCGCGGCTGATGCAGCGGCTGGTCGCCGTGGGCGGTACCGCGGCTTTGCTGCTGACCAGCGTCTGGCTGCTCGCCGCGGTGAACCGCGAGGGGATCCTGGTGATGCACATGGGGGGCTGGGCGGCGCCCTTCGGCATCAGCCTGGTGGCCGACCTGCTGGGCGCCATCATGGTGGTGCTCACCGGCATCATCGGCTTCGCGGTGGCCCTCTACTCGCTGGCCACCGCCGGGCGCGGCCACGAGGCCTACGGCTACTTCCCGCTGATGCACCTGCTGCTGGCCGGGGTGGCCGGCGCCTTCCTCACCGGCGACATCTTCAACCTCTACGTGTGGTTCGAGGTGATGCTGGTGGCCTCCTTCGCGCTGCTGATCCTGGGCAGCGAGAAGCCGCAGATGGAGGGGGCGATCAAGTACGTGACCCTGAACCTGCTCTCCTCGGTGATCTTCCTGATCGCCGTGGGGCTGCTCTACGGCATGGTGGGTACCCTCAACATGGCCGACATCGCCCGGCGGCTGGCCGAGGTGGAGGAGCAGGGCATGGTCGACGCCCTGGCGATGATGTTCATGGTCGCCTTCGGCATCAAGGCGGCGGCCTTCCCGCTGTTCTTCTGGCTGCCGGCCTCCTACCACACCCCGCCGGTGGCGGTGTCGGCGCTGTTCGCGGGGCTCTTGACCAAGGTCGGGGTCTATGCGCTGTTCCGGGTGTTCACGCTGATCTTCCACCACAGCCCCGGCTATACCCACGAGATCCTGCTGTGGGGGGCGGGGCTGACCATGCTCACCGGGGTGCTGGGCGCGGCGGCCCAGTTCGAGTTCCGCCGTATCCTGTCGTTTCACATCGTCAGCCAGATCGGCTACATGATCCTGGGGCTGGCGCTGTTCACGCCGCTGGCGATCATCGGCGGGGTCTTCTACATCATGCACCACATCATCGTGAAGACGAACCTCTTCCTGGTCAGCGGCATCGTCCATCGGCTGCGCGGTAGCTACCAGCTCAAGCGCCTGGGTGGCTTCTATCGCAGCCATCCGTGGCTCGCCGTGCTGTTCCTGATCCCGGCGCTGTCGCTGGCCGGCATCCCGCCGCTCTCGGGGTTTTTGGCCAAGTTCATCGTGATCCGTGCCGGCATCGAGGCCGAGGCCTACGGGGTCACCGCCATCGCCCTGCTGGTGGGGCTGCTGACCCTCTACTCGATGATCAAGATCTGGGCCGAGGTGTTCTGGAAGTCGGTGCCGCCGGAGGGGGACGTCGACCCCTATCCCGAGGTGCGCCAGCGCGAGCTGTGGCTGATGGTGGCGCCGGTGGCGGGGCTGGCGCTGTGTACCCTGTTCATCGGCCTCTACCCGGCGCCGATCCACGCCCTGGCCGAGGCCTCGGCGGCCCAGCTGCTGGACCCGGAGGCTTACATCCGGGCGGTGCTGGGCGCCCAGGGGGAGGGAGTGCCATGATCGGTGCGGCCTGGAACCTGCTGCTGGGGGGCGCCTGGGTGTTGCTCACCGGCGACTTCAGCGGCCTCAACCTGCTCGCCGGCCTGGTCTTCGGCTACCTGGTGCTGGCGCTGATCCAGCCCCAGGTACCGGCGCTTTCCGGCTATGCCCAGCGCCTGCCGCGGCTGCTGGCCTTCATCGGCTTCTTCCTCAAGGAGCTGGTGATGGCCAACCTCAAGGTGGCCTTCGATATCGTCACCCCGCCCTGGTACATGAAGCCCGGGGTGATCGCCATGCCGCTCCAGGCGCGCAGCGAGTTCGAGATCGCCTTCGTCGCCAACCTCATCTCGCTGACCCCGGGCACCCTGAGCCTGGACGTCTCCGACGATCGCCGGGTGCTCTATATCCACGCCATGTTCCTGGACGACGAGGAGGAGCTGAGGCGCGACCTGGCGGAGCTGGAGCGCCGTGCCCTGGAGCTGTTCCATTGATTCCCCTGACGAGCCCGAGAGGAGGGTGCCCATGTCGCCTATCATCCTGCTGAGCCTGGCGCTGATGGCGCTCGCCCTGTGCCTGGCCTTCGTGCGCCTGTTCCGGGGCCCCAGCCTGCCCGACCGGGTGGTGGCCCTGGAGCTCTTCTCGTCGATCCTGGTGGGCATCATCGGGGTGGTGGCCATCGCCACCGATGTCGCCAGCCTGCTCGACGTGGCCATTGTCATGGCGCTGATGGCCTTCATGGCGGCCATCGGCTTCGCGCGCTTCCTGGAGCGGGGAGGGCCACGCGATGACTGAGCTACTCACCGAGCTGCTGATCCTGGTCGGGGCCGTGTTCATGCTGCTGGCGGCGTTGGGGGTGGTGCGCCTGCCCGACCTGCTCACCCGCATGCACGCCACCACCAAGGCGGCCACCCTGGGCGCCACCCTGATCATGCTGGCGGTGGCCCTCCACTTTGCCCAGGTGGCGGTGGTGGCCCGCGCCCTGGGGGTGATCCTGTTCATCCTGATGACCGCGCCGGTGGCCGCCCATGTGATCGGCCGTGCGGGCTACTTCGTCGGTTCGCGGCTGTGGGAGGGCACGGTCAAGGACGAGCTCAAGCCCCACTACGACCCCCTGACCCACGAGCTCAAGAGTGGCCGCGAGGGTCAGGGCAAGCCTCGCCCCGACGAGTCCGACGCCCCCTGATGACGCGCCTTGCCAGCGCCATGAGGCCGCCCACGGGCGGCCTCATGCGTTGAGGGCAGGGGATCGGTTTTATTTGTACAGAAGCTTTACTAATATTTGTATTGTGTTAATGATTGTCGAGGCCTCGCCATGCACCGCAAGCCCCACCTGCCCAGAAGCCCTGCCGGCACTGTGCTCGGCCCTTCGCCTGGCTGGCGCCGGTGGCCTGGCAGGGGGTCGCCATCAATGCCTTCCTCGCCTATGCCGCGGTGATCCTCTCCTTCCTGGGCGGCATCCAGTGGGGGGTGGCGATGTCGCTGGAGGCCGCCGGCGGTCCCGGCTTCCGGGCCCGGCTGATGCTCAGCATGGCCCCCAGCCTGATCGCCTGGCCGTCATTGTTGCTGCACCCGGTGACCGGGGCCTGGGTGCTGGCGCTGGGCTTCGTGGTGGTGCGCCTGCACGAGCTGGGGCGCGACAGCCGTGAGCTGCTGCCGAGCTGGTTCCAGTCGCTGCGCCACCTGCTGACCGCGGTGGTGCTGGCCTGCCATGGCGCAGTGATCTGGCGGCTCGCCGGTGCCTGACGGGGCTGGCCGCGGGGCGCCAACTGCGCGATGATCGCGACTCGTTGCCCGTTTCGCCAAGGAGAGCCCCATGCAACGGATGACCCTGACCTGCTGCCTGGCCCTCGCCCTGCTGGCCGGCTGCCAGAGCGGCCCGGCCCTCGAGGCGCAGGCCGCCGATGACGCCGTATCGGCACCCGCCGAGGCGGCGCCCGAGGCCACCACCGCCGAGACGCCGGCGGCCGAGAGGCCTGCCGCCGGCGAGACCTTCGACGCCTGGCTGTCACGCTTCCGCCGCGAGGCCCGCGCCGAGGGCATCTCGGCGGCGACCCTGGAGCGGGCCCTGGCCTCGCTGCGCTATCGCCCCCGGGTGATCGAGCTCGACCGCTCCCAGCCCGAGTTCGTGCGTCCCATCTGGCAGTACCTCGACAGTGCCGTCTCCGCCCGGCGGGTCACCACCGGTCGCGAGCGCCTGGCCGAACACCGTGACACGGCGCGGCGCATGGAGGTGCGCTACGGGGTGCCGGCGGAGGTGATCGTCGCCATCTGGGGCATCGAGAGCAACTACGGCGGCAACTTCGGTGACTTCTCCACCCTCGAGGCGCTGGCCACCCTGGCCTACGACGGCCGGCGCCGCGACTTCGCCCGCGGCGAGCTGCTCGCCGCCCTGCGCATCATCGAGGCCGGCGACATTGCCCCCGAGCGCATGCTGGGCTCCTGGGCCGGCGCCATGGGCCACACCCAGTTCATCCCCTCGAGCTTCGCGGCCTACGCCGTGGATGGCGACGGCGATGGCCGCCGCGACATCTGGGGCAGCATCCCCGACGTCATGGCCTCCACCGCCAACTACCTGGCGCGGGCCGGCTGGCAGGAGGGGCAGCCCTGGGGCGTCGAGGTGACGCTGCCCGAGGGGTTCGACTACGCCCAGACCGAGCTCTCCCATCGCCGCCCCGCCCGGGAGTGGGCCGCGCTGGGGGTGCGCCCCGTGGACGGCGGTGCCCTGCCGGCCTTCGATGCCGCCGCGGTGATCACCCCGGCCGGGGCGGCCGGCCCCGCCTTCCTGGTGGGCCCCAACTTCCGCGCCATCTTGCGCTACAACAACGCCACCAGCTACGCCCTGGCGGTGGGCAGCCTGGCCGACGAGATCGCCGGCCGCGAGGGCATCGTCGGGGGCTGGCCCCGCGACGAGCAGCCGCTGGCGCGCACCCAGGTGCGCGAGATGCAGCGCGAGCTCAATGCCCGCGGCTTCGAGGTGGGCACCCCGGACGGCATCCTGGGGCCCAATACCCGGCGCGGCCTGCGCGAGTATCAGGCGGCGATCGGCGAGGTGCCGGATGGCTTCGCCACGCGCCGCCTGCTGGAGCGCCTGACCCGATGACTTCATCAAGGAGACGAGGATGACGATGCGATGCAAGGCCTGGGCCCTGGCGGCCGCCCTGCTGGCCGGCGCCGCGCCGGCGCTGGCCGAGGAGAAGGTGTTCGGCTGGGTGGAGAAGGCCCTCGTCGAGCCCTGGGGCGTGGAGGTCAAGGCCAAGCTGGATAGCGGCGCGCTGACCTCGTCGCTTGACGCCCGTGACATCGAGCGGTTCGAGCGCGACGGCGACCGCTGGGTGCGCTTCCGCCTCAAGCTGGAGGACGAGGAGAGCGGCGAGGTGTTCAGCGAGCGCCTGGAGCTGCCGCTCTACCGCAGCCTCAGGCTGCGCGGTGCCGGCGGCACCGACCGTCGCCCGGTGGTGCTGATGAAGGTGTGCATCGGCGACACCATCTACGAGGAGCAGTTCAGCCTGCGCGACCGCGGCGACATGAACTACCCGCTGCTGCTCGGCCGGCGCACCATCGGTCACCTGGGCCTGCTCGACGTGCGTGAGACCTTCCTCAGCGAGCCGCGCTGCGACGACGACTCGCCGCTGGTGGAGCACGACCCGGAAGAGGAGGAGGGCGTCGAGGATCCCTGACCCATGGCATGGCTCCCGGTGAGGGCCGGCGCAGAGCCGGCTTAGAGCAGAGCCGGCCTAGAAGAGCCGCGCCAGCAGGGCGGTGACCGCCGTCTCCACCCGCAGGATGCGCGGCCCCAGGTGGATCCCCTCGCACCCCGCCGCGAGCAGTCGCTCCACCTCCCAGGGGATGAAGCCTCCCTCGGGGCCCACCAGCAGCAGCGTCGGCTCGTCGAGGCCCCGCGGGCAGGCCGCCGGCATCCCCGGGTGGGCCAGCAGGCCCCGCCGACCCTCGAGCAGCCCGGGCAGGGTGTCCTCCACGAAGGGGCGAAAGCCCCGCGCCAGGGTGACCTCCGGCAGCCGGGTGTCGCGGGCCTGCTCCAGGCCCAGCACCAGGTGCTGGCGGATCTTCTCCGCCTCGAGCTCCGGCGACATCCAGTAGCTCTTCTCCACCCGTCGGGTGTGCAGCAGGGTGATGCGCTTCACCCCCAGGGCGGTGACGTGTTCCAGGGTGCGCGCCAGCATGCGCGGGCGCGGCAGCGCCAGCACCAGGTGCACCGGCAGCGCCGGCGGCGGCGCCTGGTCGAGCCCCTCCAGGGCGAAGGTGGCCGCCTGCGCGTCGAGGGAGAGCAGCTCCCCCCGGCCGATGGCGCCATCCACCACGCCGACGGTCAGGCGGTCCCCCGGGGCGGCGCGGTGCACCTCGCGCAGGTGGCGCAGGCGGCGCGGGTCGGTCACCCGGGCAAGGCCCTGATGGGCGATATCGTCGGGGGCTAGCAGGATCAGGTTCATCGGGGACTCGCCGCGTTGGAAATCGAAAGAGGACTATGCCTTGCATGGTCGGTGTCGCGGTGCACAATGGTCCCACAGGGGCAGTCGTCCCCCCATGACGAATGAGGAGCAGCGCCGTGCGCGTGATTCGCAAGTATGCCAACCGCAGGCTCTATGATACCCAACAGAGCCGCTATGTGACCCTCGAGGACCTGCGCCAGCTGGTGCTCGACAGCGAGCCCTTCCGCGTCGAGGATGCCAAGAGCGGCGAGGACCTGACCCGCACCATCCTGCTCTCCATCATCATTGAGCAGGAGCAGGCCGACGGCGACGCCGAGGTCTTCTCCAACGACCTGCTGGCCCAGTTCATCCGCGTCTACGACATGGCCCAGCCGCTGCCCCTGGCACGCTACCTGGAGCAGGGCACCCGACTGATGATGGAGCAGCAGCAGCGCATGCAGGACCAGTGGCAGCAGGCCATGCGCCACTCGCCCATGGAGCTGATGCGCGAGCTTGCTGAGGAGAACATGAAGTTCTGGCAGCAGACCATCGGCCAGGCCACCGGCGCCGGCAGCCAGGAGGGCCACAAGGGCAAGGAGGATGGCGGCAAGGGCTGAGCCGGCCGTCACGCATCCGCCCCGGCTTTCTGACATAATGCCGCCTCGATTCGAAACGCCGCCCCGGCGGCCAGCAGCATGAAGGTGGATAGGATGAAGGTGCTGATCATCGGCGGCGGTGGCCGCGAACACGCCCTGGCCTGGAAGGTCGCCCAGTCGCCCGCGGTGACGCTCACCTATGTGGCGCCGGGCAATGCCGGTACCGCGCGGGAACCGGGCCTGACCAACGTCGATATCGCCGCCGACGACCTCGAGGGGCTGGTGGCCTTCGCCCGCGAGGCGGCCGTTGACCTCACCATCGTTGGTCCCGAGGCGCCGCTGGTGCTCGGCGTGGTGGACCGTTTCCGCGAGGCTGGCCTGACGATCTTCGGGCCCACCGCCGGCGCCGCCCAGCTCGAGGGCTCCAAGGCCTTCACCAAGGACTTCCTGGCCCGCCACGCCATCCCCACCGCCGAGTACCGCACCTTCACCGCGGTGGCCCCGGCCCTCGACTACCTGGCCGAGCAGGGCGCCCCCATCGTGATCAAGGCCGACGGCCTGGCCGCCGGCAAGGGCGTGATCGTCGCCATGACCCTCGCCGAGGCCGAGGCCGCGGTGCGCGACATGCTCGAGGCCAACGCCTTCGGCGATGCCGGGGCGCGGGTGGTGATCGAGGAGTTCCTCGACGGCGAGGAGGCGAGCTTCATCGTCATGGTGGATGGCGAGACGGTGCTGCCCATGGCCACCAGCCAGGACCACAAGCGGGTCGGGGAGGGCGACAGCGGTCCCAACACGGGCGGCATGGGGGCCTACTCGCCGGCGCCGGTGGTCACCGACGAGGTGCACGAGCGCATCATGGCCCGGGTGATCCGGCCCACGGTGGAAGGCATGGCCGCCGAGGGCCACCCCTACACCGGCTTCCTCTACGCCGGGCTGATGATCGACGCCGCGGGCAACCCCAAGGTGATCGAGTACAACTGCCGCTTCGGCGATCCCGAGACCCAGCCCATCATGCTGCGGCTGAATTCCGACCTCGCCGCGCTCTGCCTGGCCGGGGCGCGCGGCGAGCTCGCCGGCCACACCTGCGAGTGGGACACCCGCGCCGCGGTGGGCGTGGTGCTGGCGGCCGGCGGCTACCCGGGCAGCTATCGCAAGGGCGATGCCATCGAGGGCATCGAGGCGGCCGAGGCCACCGGCTGCAAGGTGTTCCACGCCGGCACCGCCGAGCAGGGGGGGGAGCAAGAGCCCCAGCTGGTGACCGCCGGCGGGCGGGTGCTCTGCGTCACCGCCCTGGGCGAGGGGGTGGCGGCCGCCGCCGCCAACGCCTACCGCGGCGTCGACGCCATCCGCTGGGAGGGCGCCTTCTGCCGACGTGACATCGCCCACCGGGCGATCGCCCGGGAGCGCGGCGAGCGCTGAGCCAGGCCGCGGCCCACCATAACAAGACCCACAAGGAGGCGAGCATGGAGCGCGTCAGGCTCGAGTTTCCCGAGGCGGCCATCGTCCACCGCCAGCCGCTGACGGTGCGCGTCACCGACATGAACTACGGCCGCCACCTGGGCCACGATGCCCTGGTGTCGCTGCTCCATGAGGCGCGCATCCAGGCCCTGGCCGCGCTGGGGCTCAGCGAGTGGGACCTGGGCGGCTATCCCAGCGTGGTGGCGGATCTCGCGGTGCAGTACCAGTCCGAGGCGCGCTGGCCCGATGCCCTGGTGGTGGAGACGGCGATCCCCGCCCCGCAAGGCAAGGCGCTGACCGTCTTCCAGCGGGTGGTCCATGCCGAGGGCGGCCGCCCGGTGGCCACGGCGCGCCTCAACCTGCTGCTGGTGGACCCCGCCAGCGGCCGGCCGGTGGCGGTGCCCGAAGCGGTAAAGGCGGCTCTCGCCGTGGCGGGAGAGGCCTGATGTCCCGGGAGTATCCGATCATCGCCGTGACCGGCTCCTCCGGGGCCGGCACCACCACGGTGAAGCGCACCTTCGAGCGCATGTTCGCCCGCGAGGATGTGCACGCCGCCTTCGTCGACGGCGACGCCTTCCATCGCTACACCCGCGAGGAGCTCGGGCGGATCTTCCGCGAGGAGCCGGAGCGCAAGGACGAGCTCTCCCACTTCGCGGTGGAGGCCAACCTGCTCGAGGAGCTGGAGACGCTGTTCCATGAGTACGGCGAGGGCGGCAGCGGTACCTATCGCCACTACATCCATGCCGAGGACAAGCAGATGATCGAGGCCGGCTACCGGGTCGGCACCTTCACCGAGTGGCAGTCGCTGCCCTACGGCACCGACCTGCTGTTCTACGAGGGGCTCCACGGCGGCCTGGTCACGCCGGAGCACGACATCGCCCGTCACGTCGACCTGCTGGTGGGGGTGGCCCCCACCATGAACCTGGAGTGGATCCAGAAGATCGACCGCGACACCAAGCTGCGCGGCTACTCCCAGGAGGCGGTGATCGATACCATCCTGGGCCGCATGGGTGACTATGTGCGCTATATCCAGCCACAGTTCTCGCGCACCCATATCAACTTCCAGCGGGTACCCACGGTGGACACCTCCAACCCCTTCGAGGTGCAGGACATCCCCACCGACGCCGAGTCCTTCGCGGTGATCCGCTTCCGCGACCCGGCGACGGTGGACTTCCCCTACCTGCTGGCGATGATCCAGGATGCCTTCATGAGCCGTCCCCATACCCTGGTGGTGCCCGGCGCCCGGGTGTCGCTGGCCATGGAGCTGATCCTGGGACCGCTGGTGCGCCACCTGCTGGCCCAGCGGCGCTTCCGTTGACCGCGACCCTGCCCACAAGGAGGCCCGAGATGGAGTGCCTGTTCTGCAAGATCATCAATCGCGAGATCCCCGCCGAGATCGTCCATGAGGATGACCAGGTGGTGGCCTTCGAGGACATCAACCCCCAGGCACCCACCCACCTTCTCCTCATCCCCCGCAAGCATATCGCCACCCTCAACGACCTCGAGGAGGGGGATGCGGCGCTGGTGGGACGGCTGCAGCTCACCGCCGCACGCCTGGCCAGGGAGCGGGGCTTTGCCGAGGAGGGCTATCGGGTGGTGATGAACTGCAATGACCAGGGCGGGCAGACCGTCTATCATATCCACATGCACCTGATGGGCGGCCGACGCTTTACCTGGCCGGCTGGGTAGTCGGCGTTACTGCGGGCAACCGCGCGATCGACGGTGTTCGGCGCATCGGGTGCATCCCGCCTACCGACAAGACGACGGCGCCACCCTCCCGGGTGGCGCCGTCGTGCCTTGATACCTCGACGCGCTACGCCTCCACGATGGTGTAGGAGTGGGTCACCTCGACCCCGCCCTTGACCAGCATGATGGAGGCGCTGCAGTACTTCTCGGCGGAGAGCTCCACGGCGCGTGCCACCTGCTTCTCCTTGAGCCCCTTGCCGGTGACGGTGAAGTGGACATGGATCCTGGTGAACACGCTGGGGGTGGCGTCGGCGCGCTCGGCCTCGATGCTCGCCACGCAGTCGCTGACCTCGGCGCGGGCCTTCTCCAGGATATTGAGGATATCGAAGGAGGTGCAGCCGCCCATGCCCATCAGCAGCAGCTCCATGGGGCGCGGGCCGGTGTTTCGGCCGCCGTGGTCGGGCGGCCCGTCGATGACCACGCTGTGGCCGCTTCCCGATTCGGCGACGAACTGGCGGCCGTCGGTCCATTTCACGGTGGCTTTCATGTCTCGAGTGTCCTTGTCGTTCGCTGGATATGTCGCCGGGGCGGTGCCCGGCGCCCCTGGCGGTGTGCTTTTGACGCAGCGGTGAAAACGATGAGCAGCATACCAGCTGCATCGTATGGGCTCAGCTGCGAGGGAAACCCGGGCTCAGTTCCCTGTCCAGTGCGTCGAGCCTTGCCGGCGTGCCCACGTCCACCCAGCGGCCACGGTGGTGGTGTCCTGCCACGCGCCCTTCGGCCATGGCGCGACGCAGCAGCGGCGCCAGGGCGAAGGCACCTGGGGGTTCGCCGGCCACCAGCGCCGGGTCGAGCAGGCCGATGCCGGCGTAGGTGAGGCGTGGCTCGCCGTCGGCGCGGACGCGGCCGGCAGCGTCGAGGTGGAAGTCCCCGGCCGGGTGGTGGTCGGGGTTGTCCACCAGCACCAGCCGCGCCAGGTCGTGATCCTCGAGGTCGGACAGGCCGGCCGGGTCGAGGTCGCACCAGACGTCGCCATTGATCAAGAGGAAGGGGGCATCACCCAGCAGCGACAGCGCCTGGCGGATGCCGCCGCCGGTCTCCAGCGGCGTCGCCTCGCGGCTCCAGGCGATGCGTACCCCGTGGTCGGCGCCATCGCCCAGCGCCGCGATGATCTGCTCGGCGCGGTAGCTGACGTTGATCACGATCTCGGTGATGCCCGCCGCGCGCAGGCGCTCCAGGTGGTGGACGATCAGCGGTCGCCCTCCCACCGGCAGCAGCGGCTTGGGGCAGCGGTCGGTCAGCGGGCGCATGCGGGTGCCGAGGCCCGCGGCGAGGATCATCGCCTTCATGCCGCCTCCTCCAGGCGCGCCAGCAGGGCAGGGCGGAAGGTCTCGGTGAGCCAGGCCCGGAAGGCATCGTGGCCGGTGAGGCCCGCCAGGCTCTCCTCCAGGTGGGCGAGGAAGTGGGGCAGGCGCTCCAGGTAGCCGCGCTTGTGGTCGCGCAGGGTCAGGCGGCAGAAGATGCCCAGCACCTTGAGCGAACGCTGGGCGGCCATGGCGTCGGCCCAGGCCAGGAAGGTGGCCTCGCCAGTGCTCGCGGGCAGGCGGCCGTCGGCCACGGCGCGGCGGCGGAAGGCCTCGACCATGTCGGCGAAGGCCTCTCTGGCGAGGCGGCGGTAGCGCCCGCGCAGCAGCGAGACCAGGTCGTAGGTGACGGGGCCGGCCACCGCGTCCTGGAAGTCGATCAGCACCAGCGCGTCGCCGCGCACCATCAGGTTCATGGCGTCGAAGTCGCGGTGCACCGTCACCACCGGCTGGGCCAGGGCCGACTCCACCAGTGCCTGGCGCAGCGCCGCCCAGCCCGGCGGCGGCGCGAGCCCCAGCCACTCGCCGAGGCACCAGTCGGGGAAGAGGTCGAGCTCGCGGCCGAGCAGGGCGGCGTCATAGCGCGGCAGCTCATCGGGTCCGGCGCGGTTCTGCAGCTCATGGATCAGCGCGATGGCGCGCCCGAGCCAGGCCCGCTGGCCTGCGGCGTCGTCGAAGCACTGCTGCAGCGGGGTGTCGCCGAGGTCCTCGAGCTCCAGGAATCCTGCCGCCAGGTCGTCGGCATGGAGGTGCGGCACCGGCAGCCCGGCGGCCTCCCAGCGCCGCGCGATGGCCACGAAGGGACGGGAGTCCTCCTGCTCGGGCGGCGCGTCCATCAGCATGCGGCGGCTGGCATCGGGCAGGGTCAGGCGGAAGTAGCGGCGGAAGCTGGCGTCGCCGGCGGCCAGGCGCAGGTCGAGGGCCTCGGGGGCCAGGCCGTGGCGCTCGGCGGCCCAGCGGGCGAGCCGTTCGCGGCGTGAGGCGTCGTGGGCGGCGTCGGTCATGGGGCTCCTGGAGGTGGCCGGTTGACGGTGGTGGGCGGGCGCCGCATGCTGGGCGCTGCATCGCTGGCGCCGGCAGCACAGGCCGACGGCGGCCTGTATAATAGCGTTTCACCCCGCCGAGGACATCGACCAAGATGGGCAAGCGACTCTCATGGATGACCCTGGCAGGCCTGGCGGCCACCACGCTCGCCGGCGGACCGCTGCTGGCGGCGCCCCCCGAGCCCCTTCCCGCCGAGCGCCTCGACTTCGAGCCCTGGGGCAGCGAGCGGCCGGCGGATGCGCTGTGCCGCGGGCGCTACGTGATGCCCGCGTATCGCCTGCCGCCCCCCGAGCCCGGCAAGGTCGCCAGCGAGTCCCGGAGCGCCAGCTACGGCGAGGATGGCGAGACCCTGCTGCGCGGCGAGGTGGTGCTGCGACGCGATGACGCCCAGCTCGAGACCCCCCAGGTGCGGGTGCCGGCCAGCCGCGAGCGCGCCTTCGCCGAGGGGCCCATGGCGCTGCGTGACCGGGGCCTGCTGGTGCGCGGCGAGGCCGGCGAGCTCTCGCTGGTCAGCGATGCCGCCAGCATCGATCAGGCCCACTACGTCTTCCATGACCGCCACCTGCGCGGCGATGCCCAGCGCCTGGCGCGCCTGGAGGATGGCCGCTATCGGCTCACCTCGGCCGCCTTCACCACCTGCGATCCCGGCGACAACCTCTGGCGCCTGGTGGGGGGTGACGTGGTGCTCGACCGCGAGAGCGGCTTCGGCACCGCCCGGCATGCCCGCCTGGAGGTGAAGGACGTGCCGGTCTTCTACTGGCCCTGGGTACGTTTCCCCATCGACGACCGTCGCCACACCGGCTTCCTGTGGCCGGCGGTGGGCTTCTCCACCGACTCCCTGGACTACGCCCAGCCCTTCTACTGGAACATCGCCCCCAACCACGACGCGACCCTCACCCCGCGCTGGATCAGCGATCGCGGCCTGCTGCTGGGGGGCCAGTACCGCTACCTCTTCGCCGAGTCGGCCGGGCAGATCGAGGGCGCCTGGCTCGGCAGCGACGACGGTGGCGACGGCGACAACCCCTATGACCCGGCGCGCCGCTACCAGGGCGAGGATCGCTGGTACCTCGACTACCGCCACGCCGGCACCCTGAGCCCGCGCAGCCGCTACCGGCTGCGCTACGGGGCGGCCAGCGATGGCCGCTACTTCGACGACTTCGGCAGCGACTTCGCCGAGCAGAACACCTCGGCCATGGAGCGCCTGGCCCAGGTCGACTACCGCGGCGACACCTGGCGCCTGGACGCCCGTGCCCAGGGCTTCCAGAAGCTCGACGACCCGCTGCTCGACCGCGACAAGCCCTTCTACCGCCTACCCAGCCTCAGCGCCGCGGCGCGCTGGCGCCAGGCGAGCGGCTTCTACCAGCACTGGAACTCCAACTACAGCTATTTCTGGCGCGACGTGGAGGAAGACGAAATCCCGTTGGAGCGGGAGGCGGCCACCGGCTCGCGGCTGCATCTGTCGCCGGCCCTGGGCTGGCGCCTCGACGAGAGCTGGGGCCACCTGGAGCCGCGCCTGGAGTGGCTGGGCACCGCCTACGACCTGGACTACGGCGAGCGCGACACCGACCGCGACACCTCGCTGACCCGCAGCGTGCCGGTCAGCTCCGTGGACGCCGGCCTGGTGTTCGAGCGCGAGCTCGACCTGGGCGGGCGCGGCTACCGCCAGACCCTGGAACCCCGCGCCAACTACGCCTATGTGCCGGCCCGCGACCAGAGTGACTTCCCCGACTTCGACACCAGCGAGCGCGCCTTCTCCTGGGGCCAGCTGTGGTCGCCGCACCGTTTCTCGGGCAGCGACCGGGTGGGCGACCTCAACCGCCTCTCCCTGGGGGTGGAGTCGCGGCTGCTGGAGGACGACAGCGGCCGCCAGCGGCTCTCCCTGGGGCTCGGCCAGGCGCTCTACTTCGAGGACCGCACCATCGACATGGATGGGGATCCGGACAGCTTGCCGGATCGTGAACGCCGCTACGCGGACTACTACCGCGCCACCCGCGACCGCTCACCGCTGGTCACCCGGCTCGACTGGCGGCTCACCGATCGCTGGCGTACCGGCTGGCAGTGGCTCTACGACGATCACCTGGAACGCACCGAGCGCGCCGGGGTCGACCTCCAGTACCGTTCGCCCGCGGGGCATGCGCTGAACCTCGGCTATCGCTGGGAGTTAAGAGGCTTCGACCCCTCACTGGATCAGGATGACGACGACTTCCGTCCCTACGATCGCGAGGAGTACGACGTCTCCTTCGCCTGGAAGGCGGGGCAGCGTGTCGACTTGATCGGCCGTCTGCTCTACGACAACACCAACGACCGTGCTCTCGAGCAGCTCGCCGGGGTGCAGTGGAACGACTGCTGCTACGGCGTGCAGCTGGTGTGGCGCGAGTGGATCGACGACAACGACACCGGCGTTGAAAGAGACGATTTCACCGACCGCGGGGTCTTCCTGCGCTTCGTGTTCAAGGGCCTCGGCGGCGTCGGCCGCGAGGCGGACAGCTACTTCGAACAGGCCATCCCCGGCTACCGCAGCACCGCCTTCTGAGCCGGATGGCAGAGCACCCGACAACGATGAGAGGACCGCACAACATGCGCACCCGCCGCACCCCCCTGCTGGCCACCGGCCTGGCCATGGCCCTGGGCCTCGCCACCCTGCCCGTCGGGGTCCAGGCCCAGGAGTTCCCGTCCACCCAGCGTGAGGCCCTGGATCGCATCGTGGCGGTGGTCAACGAGGGGGCGATCATGCAGAGCCAGCTCGAGGATCGCCTGGCCCAGGTGCGTAGCCAGATGGGCGCCCAGCAGCAGGAGCTGCCGCCCGCCGGGGCCCTGCGCCAGCAGGTGCTGGAGCAGATGATCCTCGAGGAGATCCAGCTGCAGATGGCCGAGGAGGCCGGGCTCACGGTGGATGACACCGAGCTCAACCGGCAGGTGCGGGGCATCGCCGAGCGCAACGGCATGACCCTGGAGCAGTTCGCCGACGCCCTGGAGGCCGACGGCCTGACCCTTGCCAGCGTGCGCGAGGAGATCCGCCGCGAGCTGACCCTGCGCCAGCTGCAGCAGCGCCGCGTGGGCAGCCGGGTCAACCTCTCCGAGCGCGAGGTGGAGCGGGTGATGGAGCAGGAGGGGCTCGGGCGCGAGCAGGCCCAGCAGCGGCTCTTCCAGCGCCGTGCCAACGAGGAGCTCGACGCCTGGCTGCAGGAGATCCGCTCCCAGGCCTTCATCGACAACCGACTCGACGCGCGCTGATGACGGCGCCGGCCCCGGTACTGGCGCTGACCTGCGGCGAGCCGGCCGGCATCGGACCGGAGCTCTCGCTGATGCTGGCCGCCGAAGGGGTGGCCGGAGCCCGGCCGGTGGCCGTGGGCGACCCCGGCCTGCTCGCCGAGCGCGCCGCGGCCCTGGGCCTGGCGGTGGAGCTCGTCGAGCTTTCCCCCGGCGAGGCGGTGCCCGACGCCACTCCCGGCCGGCTGGGGGTGTGGCCGGTGGCCCTGCGCACACCGTCGCGCCCCGGCGTGCTGGCGCGTGCCAACGCCGACCATGTGCTGGAGACCCTGGACGTGGCGATCCGCGCCTGCCGCGAGGGCCATGCCGCCGGCATGGTCACCGCGCCGCTGCACAAGGGGGTGATCATCGAGGCGGGCCATGCCGGCTTCACCGGCCATACCGAGTACCTGCGCGACGCCTGCGGGGTCGAGGAGGTGGTGATGATGCTCGCCACCGATGCCGCCCTGCACGCCGAGCGGCCCGGCTGGGCCGGCGGGCGCTCGCTGCGGGTGGCGCTCGCCACCACCCACCTGCCGCTGCGCCGGGTGGCCGACGCCATCACCGCCGAGGGGCTGACCCGGGTGCTGCGCATCCTCGATGGCGACCTGCGCCGCCGGTTCGGCATCGCCGCGCCGCGCATCGCGGTGTGCGGGCTCAACCCTCACGCCGGCGAGGACGGGCATCTGGGGCGCGAGGAGCTCGAGGTGATCACCCCGACCCTGGCGGCGCTGCGCGCCGAGGGGCTCGCCCTTGACGGGCCGCTCCCCGCGGATACCCTGTTCACCCCGCGCCACCTGGAAGGGGTCGACGCGGTGCTGGCCATGTACCATGACCAGGGCCTGCCGGTGCTCAAGTACGCCGGCTTCGGGCGTGCCGCCAACGTCACCCTGGGGCTGCCGCTGGTGCGCACCTCGGTGGATCACGGCACCGCCCTGGACCTGGCTGGCACCGGCCGCGCCGACCCCGGGAGCCTGCGGGTCGCCGTGGCGCTGGCCGCCGAGATGGCCGGCCGTGGCCCCACCCAATAGTGATAGAAGGACACCCCTGAATGGCATCTCGCCCCCCGGTTCACCGGGCCCGCAAGCGCTTCGGCCAGAACTTCCTGCGCGACCCGGGCGTCATCTCGCGCATCGTGCGGGCCATCGCGCCGCGCCCCGGCGAGCGGATCGTCGAGATCGGCCCCGGCCAGGGGGCGCTCACCGAGCCGCTGCTGGAGGCCGCCGGCGGCCGCCTGGAGGTGATCGAGCTCGACCGTGACCTGATCCCCGGGCTGCGGGTGCAGTTCTTCACCTACCCCGACTTCGTGATCCACGAGGGCGACGCCCTCAAGGTGGACTTCCGCGCCCTGCGCGGCGAGGGCGCGCCGCTCCGGGTGGTGGGCAACCTGCCCTACAACATCTCCACCCCGCTGATCGCCCACCTGCTGGAGGCGGGCGACGCCATCGCCGACATGCACTTCATGCTGCAGAAGGAGGTGGTGGAGCGCCTGGCCGCCGTGCCGGGCGGCGCCGACTGGGGGCGGCTCTCGGTGATGGCCCAGTACCGCTGCCGGGTGGAGTCGCTGTTCGTGGTGCCGCCGGAGGCCTTCGTGCCGCGTCCCAAGGTGGATTCCGCCATCGTGCGCCTCACCCCCCACGCCGCGCTGCCCCACCCGGCCCGCGACGAGGCCCTGCTGGCGGCGGTGGTCAAGCAGGCCTTCGGCCAGCGCCGCAAGACCCTGCGCAACAACCTCAAGGGGCGCATCAGCGCCGAGGCGCTCGAGGCGCTGGGCATCGACCCCGGCCGCCGTCCCCAGACCCTCGACGTGGCCGAGTTCGTGCGCATCGCCAACCACCTGGCGGATGCGGAGGAGGCCTCATGAGCGAGGCGCTGGCGGGCCCCGTCGACGGGGTGAGCGTGGAGGTGGCGCCGGAGTTCCGGCCCGACGAGTCGTCTCCCGCCGAGGGGCGTTACGTGTTCAGCTACACGGTGACGGTGCACAACGCCTCGCGCCACAGCATCCAGCTGATGGCGCGCCACTGGACCATCACCCAGGGCAGCGGCAAGGTGCAGGACGTGCGCGGCAAGGGGGTGGTTGGCCAGCAGCCGGTGATCGGCCCCGGTCAGCGCTTCCGCTACACCAGTCGCGCCATCCTCGACGGCCCGGTGGGGGTGATGCAGGGCGACTACACCTGCGTCGACACCGCCACCCAGCGCCCCTTCGAGGTGCCCATCGCCCCTTTCCGCCTGGCCTGCCCCAACCAGGTCCACTGACCCCGTCCCGACCTTGCCACAAGCGCCGCGCCAGACAACAGGGAGAGCCCATGACCACCTACGCCATCGGCGACCTCCAGGGCTGCCACGCCGAGTTCGTCGAACTGCTCGAGGCCCTCGACTTCGATCCCCGTCGCGACCGGCTGTGGCTGGCCGGCGACCTGGTCAACCGCGGCCCCGGGTCGCTGGATTGCCTGCGCGAGGTCGAGGCGCTGGGCGATGCCGCCCTGACGGTGCTCGGCAACCATGACCTGCACCTGCTGGCGGTGGCCCGGGGCGGGGCCCGGCTCAATCGCAAGGACACCCTGGACGCCATCCTCGACGCCGCCGATCGCGAGCGACTGCTCGACTGGCTGCAGGCGCGCCCGCTCACGGTGCGCGAGACCCTCGCCGGTCGCGACACCCTGATGACCCACGCCGGCCTGCTGCCCTGCTGGTCCCTGGCCCGGGCCGAGGCGCTCGCCGGCGAGGTGGAGGCGGTGCTGGGCGGCGAGGGGGCCGGCGCCTTCCTCGAGCGCATGTACGGCAACGCCCCGGCGCTGTGGCGGGATGACCTCGACGGCATCGACCGCCTGCGTGCCATCGTCAACGTCTTCACCCGCATGCGCTTCATCGACGCCGAGGGGCGGCTGGACTTCGCCGCCAAGGAGGGGCTCGACAGCGCCCCGGCGGGCTACGCTCCCTGGTTCCGTTTCCCCCGCGACGACGATGCCCGGCTGGTCTTTGGCCACTGGGCCGCCCTCCAGGGCAAGACCCCGGGCAGCCGCGTCGACGCCCAGGCCCTGGACACCGGCTGCGTCTGGGGCGGCAGCCTGACCGCCCTCGACCTGGAGAGCGGCGAGCGTATCTCGGTGCCGAGCCATCGGCGCTGGGCCTGCTAGGCTCTCTGGCTGGCGACACCCGACCCATCGATACCCAACCCGTCGGCCATCAACCGACCCGACTCCCTGACGAGGCGCCCATGAACTTCCAGCATCTCGATATCGCCACCCTCGCGGCCTGGCTCGAGGCGGGCGAGGAGCTCGCGCTGGTGGATATCCGCGACCCCCTGAGCTTCGCCCAGGGCCATATTCCCGCCAGCCGCCGGCTCGACAACGACAGCGTTGCCGGCTTCCTCGACGAGACCCCCGCCGAGCGGCCGGTGGTGGTGGTCTGCTACCACGGCCACTCCAGCCAGCAGGCCGCCGCCTGGCTGGCCGGCCAGGGCCTCGCGGCCGTCTACAGCCTCGACGGCGGCTTCACCGAGTGGCAGCTTCGCCATCCCGACCGGGTGGAGGCCTGAGCATGGCCCGTGATCCCGCCGTGGCGGGACTCGCCGTCTACCGGGTGGGGGGCGCCGTACGCGACGCCCGCCTGGGCTGGCCGGTCACCGACACCGACTGGGTGGTGGTGGGGGCGACCCCGGAGGCGCTGCGCCGCCGCGGCTTCAAGCCGGTGGGGCGCGACTTCCCGGTCTTCCTGCACCCCGAGACCCACGAGGAGTACGCCCTGGCGCGCACCGAGCGCAAGGCGGGCCATGGCTACACCGGCTTCGTGGTCCATGCCAGCCCCGAGGTGACCCTGGAGGAGGACCTGGCGCGCCGTGACCTGACCATCAACGCCATGGCCGAGAGCCCGGAGGGAGTGCTGGTGGACCCCTATGGCGGCCTGGCCGACCTGGAGGCGCGGGTGCTGCGCCATGTCTCGCCGGCCTTCGTCGAGGACCCGCTGCGGGTGCTGCGCACCGCGCGCTTCCTGGCCCGCTACGCGGGGCTCGGCTTCACCATCGCCGAGGAGACCCGGGGGCTGATGCGCGAGCTGGTGGCGAGCGGCGAGCTGGGTCACCTGGTGCCCGAGCGGGTGTGGGCAGAGACCGAGCGGGCCCTGGCCGAGCCCTGGCCCGAGGTCTACTTCCAGGCGCTCCACGACTGCGGCGCCCTGGCGGTGCTGATGCCGGCGCTGGCGGCGGATGGCGAGGCGCTGGACGAGGCGCTGGGCCGGCTGCATCGTCTGCCCGAGGAGGGGGAGGGCGAGGCGCTGGCGTGCTGGCGCTGGGCGCGGTTGGTGGAGCACCTCGAGGACGCGGACCGGCGTGAGCTGGCCGAGCGGCTGCGTCAGCCCAAGGCCTTCCTGGCCCTGGCGCGGCAGGTCGCCAGGACCCGCGAGCTGGTGGCCGCGGCGCGCCTGGCGCCCCTCGACGGGGCCCGTATCCTGGCCTGGCTGGATGGCATCGACGCCTGGCGGCGCGGCGAGCGGGTGGCGCCGCTGATCAGCCTGGTGAGCCTGGAGGCCCCCGAACTGGCCGAGGCGCTGGCCGTGGCCTGGCGCCTGGCGGCCCAGGTACTGCCGGCGGCGCTGGTGGCGGAGGGGTTCAAGGGGCGCGAGCTGGGCGAGGAGCTCGCCCGGCGCCGCCGTGAGGCGATCGACGCCGCCCTGGGGTAGAGACAGGCCTGTCGCCGGGAAAGCCTTGAGCGAGCGGTGTTCCCTTGCGATCGCCCTGGGAGACAGGGCTATCGCAGTTACCGAACCAAGGGGCGCTGGGGATAAGCCGAAGAGGAGGTCCGAGGACCAGGGACGGCCGAGGTAGCGTACAGGGAGGTATTTACAGCGCCTCCTCGTAGGCTTATCGCCAGATCAGCCCCGAGCTATCGAGCAGCCAGGCTATCTGCGATAGCCCTGCCCTGGGAGAGGGGTGGGTCAGTCGGGATGCGAGATCTCGCGCCCGGCCCAGGTGAAGGCCACCGGCCACAGGCGCTGCTCGCCGGCGTCGAAGGCGCGCCACAGGTCGGCGTAGGTCTCGCCGCTCGCGGGGTGGCGCGCCGTGGGCAGCAGCTCGGCCAGCGGCTGGAG
This sequence comes from Halomonas sp. PBN3, assembly GCF_000475415.1. Taxonomy (NCBI): domain Bacteria; kingdom Pseudomonadati; phylum Pseudomonadota; class Gammaproteobacteria; order Oceanospirillales; family Halomonadaceae; genus Halomonas; species Halomonas sp. PBN3. The sequence continues at coordinate 29,601 of NZ_AXCA01000176.1, forward strand.
CACGAAGGCGTGCCGGGTGATCTCGTCGCGGGGCAGCATGACCCCGTCGTGCTCGCCGGTGAGCTCGCCCACGGTGAGCAGGTCGACGTCCAGGGTGCGGGGGCTGAACTTGGGGCTGTCGGCACGGCGGCCGTTGGCGAACTCCAGGCGCTTGCACCAGGCCTGCAGCTCGCCCACCGAGGCCTCGCTGTCGAAGGCCGCCACCAGGTTATAGAAGTTGCGCCCATCCTCGAAGCCCACCGGCTCACTCTCGAACACCCGGGAGACCACGAGGCCCTGGAAGTCCGCCGCCAGGGCGTCCAGGCAGACGCGCACATGGCGCTCGCGCTCGATGTTGCTGCCGATGCTTACCGTGACCCGCGCCATCATGTCGTCTCCGGCCGCTGGCCGCGTTCGATCCGTACCCCCACCGCGGCGGCGGCCGCCACGGCGCCGGGCTTGCGCACGCTCAGCCGCAGCCAGGGAATGCCGAACTCGTCGCGCAGTGTCTCGGCCAGGTGCTCGGCGAAGGTCTCCACCAGGGCGAAGGCGTGCGCGGCGGCGAAGGCCTGAATGCGCTCGCTGATGGCGGCGTAGTCCAGCGTCAGGGCGATATCGTCGTCGGCCGCCGCCGGGCGGATGTCGGTGGCCAGCGCCAGGTCGAGCACCAGGCGCTGGGTGATGGTGCGCTCCCAGTCGTAGACCCCGATGACGGTGTCGACGGCGAGGGACTCGATCAGCACTAGGTCCATGGCGGCTTCCGGGCGGGTCAGGGAATGGGGCGGGATTGTACGCGAGCCGCGCCGCGCCGAACACCTTGGCGGCTGGGCAGCCCGGGGAGGGGCTGTCAGAATGGCCGGGTTCCTGACGCAGGAGGGTCGGCCGTGGAGGCACCACTGATCACGCTGCTGCCGCTGGCGCTGCTGGGCTACCTCAGCGGCAGCTGGCTCGGCGCGCTCACCGTCTGCCGGCTGGCTGGCGTCGGCGACCCCCGCCTGGACGGCTCCTTCAACCCGGGGTTCTCCAACGTGCTGCGCCTCCACGGGCGGCGCCTGGCGCTGGCCACCCTGCTGGTGGATGCCGCCAAAGGCATGCCGGTGCTGCTGCTGGCGATCCTGCTGGGAATGCCCCCCTGGGCCCAGGGCCTGGTGGGGCTGGCGGTCCTGCTGGGCCACAGCTACCCGCTCTGGCACCGCTTCCGGGGTGGCAAGGCGGTGGCCAGCGCCTTCGGGGTGATGCTGGTGCTGACGCCGGGGGTGGCGCTGGTATGCGCCGCACTCTGGTCGCTGCTGGTCTGGCGGGTGCGCACCGCCGCGGTGGCCTCGCTGGCCAGCGCCGCCATGGCGCCGCTGGCCAGCCTGTGGCTGGCGCCGGACTTCGTGATCGTGGTGATCGCCTTCACCCTGTTGGTGCTGGGGCGCCATGTGCTCAATATCCAGCGCCTGGGCCGCGGCGACGAGCCACACCTCTAAGCTGGAAGCGCGTCGCTGCGTTCCTGGAAGCTTACGGCTGCCGCAGGGTATCCATCGGCCAGCGCGGTACCGCCTGCATGACGCCGGTCGCGTCACGCTCGCCGACCAGCAGGCGTTGGGCGCCGTCACATGACACGCTCGCCGGCCAGCAGGCGTTGGGCGCCGTCACATGAAGAGCGCGATCATGGCGCCGTTCAGCTTCCGGCAGGAGGTGTCAGGGTATCCATCGGCCAGCGCGGTACCGCCTGCATGACGCCGGTCGCGTCGCGCTCGCCGGCCAGCAGGCGTTGGGCGCCCACATAGGCGATCATGGCGCCGTTGTCGGTGCAGAAGCGTCCGCGCGGGTAGTAGGCCCGGGCGTCGCGCCTGGCGCACTCGTGCTCCAGCCGCTCGCGCAGGCGGGTGTTGGCGCTGACCCCGCCGGCCACCACCAGCCGCTTGAGGCCGGTCTGGTCCAGGGCGCGGCGGCACTTGATCACCAGGGTATCCACCACCGCCTCCTCGAAGGCGCGGGCCACGTCGGCGCGGGCCTGGTCGTCCAGGGCGCCTTCGGCCTCCAGGGTGCGGATGGCGGTGAGGGTGTGGGTCTTGAGGCCCGAGAAGCTGAAGTCCAGCCCCGGGCGGTCGGTCATCGGCCGCGGGAAGCGCAGCCGCCCGGGGTCGCCATGCTCGGCCAGGCGTGCCACCTGGGGGCCGCCGGGGTAGTCGAGGCCGAGCATCTTGGCCGCCTTGTCGAAGGCCTCGCCGGCGGCGTCGTCCACCGACTCGCCAAGCAGGGTGTAGCGCCCGAGGCCGCGGACCTCCACCAGCTGGGTATGGCCGCCGGAGACCAGCAGGGCCACGAAGGGGAAGGCGGGGCGGTCCTCCTCCAGCATCGGGGCCAGCAGGTGGCCCTCCATATGGTGGACGCCGAGCACCGGGATCCCCAGGGCGCGAGCCATGCCGTGGGCGGTGGCGGCGCCCACCATCAGCGCCCCCACCAGGCCGGGGCCGGCGGTGTAGGCGATGGCGTCCAGCCCGCTTCGGTCCAGGCCCGCCTCGTCGAGCACCTGCTGGATCAGCGGCAGCAGGCGGCGGGTATGGTCGCGGGAGGCGAGTTCCGGCACCACGCCGCCGTACTCGGCGTGCATGGCGACCTGGCTGTAGAGGGCGTCGGCCACGAGGCCGCGCTCGGTGTCGAAGAGGGCGACGCCGGTCTCGTCGCAGGAGGTCTCGATGCCCAGTACGCGCATGGTTCGGCTCGGTGGTGAAATCGGGCCGCCATTCTACCCGCCATGGGCGCGGAAAGCATTTGCAAAGGCCCGGTGCGGGGTCTAGACTGTCGTGCGCTGCAAGACTGGGTCGTGCACCCAGGGGCGGCATTCCGCGACCGATTGCCTCGTTTTCCGGCGCGCCACGGCGTTCCGGACGTTATTTCGTCGCGAAACGTGCCACCCGCAGGGGTGTGCGTACTAACCGAACTCTAGTTACCTAAGGTAGGTGAGTGCTTAATGCCTTCTGTCAAAGTACGTGATAACGAGCCGTTTGACGTCGCACTGCGTCGCTTCAAGCGTTCCTGCGAAAAAGCCGGTGTTCTCTCCGAGGTGCGTCGTCGCGAGCACTACGAGAAGCCGACCGCGGAGCGCAAGCGCAAGGCGGCCGCTGCCGTCAAGCGTCACGCCAAGAAGCTCCAGCGTGAGCGCAAGCGTTTCGAACGGCTCTATTGATCCGTACTGGAGACGCCGGGCCCTAGGCCCGTCGATCTCAGGAGGACGCCAAGCGGCCGCCATCCGGTGGCCGCTTGTTTTTTCGGGGTGGCCGCCGACGCCGCCACCCGCTGTGATCGCAGCGCCGATGCCGAGGTGATCCCGCTTCATGGCCGGACAGATTCCCCAGCGCTTCATCGATGACCTGCTGGCCCGCGTCGACGTGGTCGAGGTGGTGGGCGAGCGGGTCAAGCTGAAGAAGGCCGGGCGCAACTATTCGGGCCTGTGCCCCTTCCACCAGGAGAAGAGCCCCTCGTTCACCGTCAGCGCCGACAAGCAGTTCTATCACTGCTTCGGCTGCGGCGCCCACGGCAACGCCCTGCGCTTCCTGATGGAGTACGACAAGCTGCGCTTCCCCGAGGCGGTGGAGCAGCTGGCCGGGCGCCTGGGGCTCGAGGTGCCCCGGGAGGGGGCCGATGATCCGCGCGCCCAGGCCCGCGAGCGCAAGCGCAAGGCGGGGGTCAATCTGCTGGAGCTCTCCGCCAGCTTCTTCCGCGAGCGGCTGAAGATGCCCGAGGCGCAGGGGGCGCGCGCCTACCTGGAGGGGCGCGGCCTGGCGCCGGAGGTGATCGACACCTTCGGCATCGGCTACGCCCCGGCGGGGTGGGAGCACCTCAAGCGCCACCTCGGCGAGCGCGGCATCGGCGAGGCGGTGCAGGTGGAGTACGGCCTGCTGGTGCAGCGCGAGGAGAGCGGGCGTACCTACGACCGCTTCCGCGACCGGGTGATGTTCCCGATCCGCGACATCAAGGGGCGCACCATCGGCTTCGGCGGGCGGGTGCTGGGCGATGCCAAGCCCAAGTACCTCAACTCCCCCGAGACCCCGGTGTTCCACAAGGGGCGCGAGCTCTACGGCCTCTTTGAAGCCCGCCAGGCGGACCATCGCCTGGAGCGGGTGGTGATCGTCGAGGGCTACATGGACGTGGTGGCCCTGGCCCAGTTCGGCATCCGCAACGCGGTGGCCACCCTGGGCACCGCCACCACGGACGAGCACCTGTCGCGGCTGTTCCGCCTGGTCAATGAGGTGGTGTTCTGCTTCGACGGCGATCGCGCCGGTCGCCAGGCCGCCCAGCGGGCGCTGGAGACGGTGCTGCCGCTGATGATCGACGGCCGCCAGGCACGCTTCCTGTTCCTGCCCGAGGGGGAGGACCCGGACACCCTGGTGCGTCGCGAGGGCGCCGAGGCCTTCCAGGATCGCATCACCTGCGCCAGCCCGCTGTCGGAGTTCCTCTTCGACCAGGCGGCGGCGGGGCGCGACCTGGCGCGGCTCGAGGAGCGCGAGCGCTACGCCAGCCAGGTGCTCAAGGCGATCGGCCGGCTGCCCGAGGGGGTGCTGCGCTCGCTGATGCTCAGCGAGCTGTCGCGGCGCACCGGCGTGGAGGCGGCCAACTTCTCGGCGCTGCTGGCGAAGGCTGAGGGCGCCCCTGCGACGGGCGCGCCCTCGGGCGCCGGCCCGCAAAGCCGGGAGGCCGGCAGGCCGCCCGAGCCGCCGCCGGGCCCCGGCGAGGCCCCGGAAGCGGCAACAGGCCGCGCCGGGGCGCTCAGCCTTGCGGCGCGGGCCCTGCAGCTGCTGGTGCACGAGCCGGCGCTGGTCGAGGGGCTGCCCGCGGATGATGACTGGTGTCCGGAAGAGGATCCGGACGGGGCCCTGTGCCGCGAGGTGATCCGCCTGCTGCGCGCCGGGGGGTACCGCAGCCCCCAGGTGCTGCTGGCGCACTTCCACGGCACCCCGGAGGGGGAGCGCCTGGCGGCGCTGGCGCGGCGTGAGTTGCTGATCCCGCGGACGGCGCGGCGTGCCGAGCTGGAGGGGCTGGTGGGGCACTTCCGGCGTCATCGCCGCCGGCGCTCGCCCCAGGAGGAAATCGACGCGCTGCTGGCCAGGGAGAGGGCGGGGGAACGGCTGTCGCGGGAAGAGAAGCAGCGCCTGATGGCACTGATCACCGAACTGCACCGCTGACCGGGAGGTCAAAACGACAGTTCACATTGGCGCCGAGGTTGATTTCGCTCCTACCATCCCCACATAGGGATGAGCGCTCGGCACCGGCGTAACCTGACAACCTAACACACCTGAATGACCGCGCAAATAGATCGAACTGGCAGAAAGGTGCTTTCTGCCGCTATACTGTTCGGCTTCACGAGTTTTCTCCACCCAGCGCTTCAGGTGCTTCATTCTTCTTCGTCGAGATAGGGTTTCTATGGCTGGAAATGCGCAGCAGCAGTCGCGTCTGAAGGAGTTGATCGCGCGCGGCAAGGAACAGGGCTTCCTGACCTATGCCGAGGTCAACGACCATCTGCCCGAGGATATCGCCGACCCGGATCAGGTGGAAGACATCATCGGCATGATCAACGACATGGGCATCAGCGTCGTCGAGGAAGCCCCCGATGAAGACACCCTGATGATGTCGGATCACTCCACCGACGAGTCGGCGGCCGAGGAGGCCGTGGCGGCGCTGGCCGCCGTGGAGAGCGACGTCGGCCGTACCACCGACCCGGTGCGCATGTACATGCGCGAGATGGGCACGGTCGAGCTGCTGACCCGCGAGGGCGAGATCGAGATCGCCAAGCGCATCGAGGAGGGCACCCGCGAGGTGATGTCGGCGCTGGCCTACCTGCCCGGTGCGGTGGACTCCATCCTCGATGCCTACGACGCCACCCAGGACGAGGAGGCCCCCGGCCGCCTCTCCGACCTCTTCTCCGGCTTCATCGACCCCGACGAGGGCATCCCCGGCGTGGCCGAGGCGGAGGCGCCCGAGGAGGAGCCCCAGGCATCGGAGGATGACGACGAGGATGGCGAGGCCGAGGAGGAGAGCAGCGGCGGTCCCGATCCCGAGGAGGCGCGGGCGCGCTTCGAGCAGATTCGCGAGCAGAATGCCGCCGCCAAGGCCGCCATCGAGGCTCACGGCCGGCATGCCAAGCCCGCCCAGGAGGAGCTCGCGCGCCTGGCCGAGCTGTTCTCGCCGATCAAGCTGGTGCCCAAGCACTTCGAGCGCCTGGTGAACCAGGTGCGCATCAGCGTCGAGCAGGTGCGCGCCCAGGAGAAGGCGGTGATGCAGCTGTGCGTCAAGAAGGCGCGTGTCCCGCGCAAGACCTTCATCAAGGCCTTCCCGGGGCATGAGTCCGATCCCGAGTGGCTCGACGCCTTCGCCGCGGAGCACCCCAAGTACGCCGACCGCCTGGCACCGCTGCGCGCCGACATCCAGCGCGCCCAGCGCAAGATCGCCTTCGAGGAGGAGATGATTCGTCTGCCGGTGCAGGAGATCAAGGAGGTCAACCGCCGCCTCTCTATCGGCGAGGCCAAGGCGCGCCGCGCCAAGAAGGAGATGGTCGAGGCCAACCTGCGCCTGGTGATCTCCATCGCCAAGAAGTACACCAACCGCGGGCTGCAGTTCCTGGACCTGATCCAGGAGGGCAACATCGGCCTGATGAAGGCGGTGGACAAGTTCGAGTATCGCCGCGGCTACAAGTTCTCCACCTACGCCACCTGGTGGATTCGCCAGGCGATCACCCGCTCCATCGCCGACCAGGCGCGCACCATCCGTATTCCGGTGCACATGATCGAGACGATCAACAAGCTCAACCGGGTCTCCCGGCAGATGCTCCAGGAGATGGGCCGCGAGCCCACCCCCGAGGAGCTGGGCGAGCGTCTCGAGATGCCGGAAGACAAGGTGCGCAAGGTGCTCAAGATCGCCAAGGAGCCGATCTCCATGGAGACCCCCATCGGTGACGACGACGACTCGCACCTGGGCGACTTCATCGAGGACAGCACCATGATCCTGCCTATCGACTCCGCCACCGGCGAGGGGCTGATCGAGGCCACCCGCAACGTGCTCGGTGGTCTCACCGCGCGCGAGGCCAAGGTGCTGCGCATGCGCTTCGGCATCGACATGAACACCGATCATACCCTTGAGGAGGTCGGCAAGCAGTTCGACGTCACCCGCGAGCGGATTCGCCAGATCGAGGCCAAGGCGCTGCGCAAGCTGCGCCATCCCAGCCGCTCCGAGCCGCTGCGCTCTTTCCTCGACGAGTAGGGCGCGACGCGCCGGTCCCGGCCGGCGCTCGTCCCATCAAGAAGCCCCCGCAGGCCAGGCCTGCGGGGGCTTCTTCGTTGCTGACGGCCGTGCCGGGAGTCAGCCCGCCCGGCGGGCCAGGGCCCAGCGGCGCGCCAGCAGCAGCAGCTCGATCACCGCGATCAGCAGCAGGGCATAGCCGAACAGCTCCACCACCTCCTCGGCGGCGTTCTTGAAGTCGCGCAGGTAGTGCTCCTGCAGGATGGCGCGCCACATGTCCTGGCGCCCGTAGAGCCGCGAGAAGACGTAGGTGGTGAGGAAGCCCGCGGCGAACAGCCCGAAGGAGAAGCTGTTGGCGTAGGCGGCAAACTCGGCCACGAAGCGCCGTCGCCGGCGGATCACCACGGCCAGGATCGGCAGCAGCGTCAGGCTGACCAGCAGCTGCCAGGCACCGTCGAAGACCCGGGCATCGAGCAGCGCATCCTGCTCGCGGATCAGCGAGGCAAACAGGAAACCGAACATCAGCAGGGCGACGAGGCGCAGCTGGCGTAGCCCGAGCATCACGTAGAGCAGCAGGGCGGAAGCGGTGGCCAGTAGGCCGGTCTGGGCCAGCTCGGTGAAGCCGCGTTCGGAGAAACGCGCATCGGGGAAGTGCAGGGCCTCGAGGTAGACGCCCTGGGCCAGGGCGCCCACCAGCAGGATATAGAGTGTGGCGCGCAGGCAGGTGGCCCCGAAGCCGATCGGCCAGGAGGCGGGAGGCGGAGGTGACATGGTGCTGGGTCCGGCTTGACGTGTAAGCGCATCATTTTACCGGGCTTTGTGCGCCGCGGCGAACCCGGATGGCGACTTGTTTGCAAGCTATTGATATTTCGGGGTCTACACCATTAGTCGAGTTTGCACCTTGGGCCTATTGCCCCGCCGCGGGCTCTTCTCTAGCTTACGTTAACGTAAAGTGCTGGCGCGATGCCGGCGCCGTCCGAAGCGGATGGCACAACAACGACAACAAGCACCACGGCGGGTCCCACGGGGCCCCGAGAGGACGATCCATGACCCAGGCGTTCATACTGGAGACTCGCGGGTTGACCAAGGAGTTTCGCGGCTTCACCGCCGTGGACGACGTCAACCTGCAGGTTCAGGAGGGGCATATCCATGCCCTGATCGGCCCCAACGGGGCCGGCAAGACCACCGTCTTCAACCTGCTCACCAAGTTCCTGCCGCCGACCCGCGGCGAGATCCTCTATCGCGGCAAGCCCATCACGCGCATGAAGGCCAACGAGATCGCGCGCCTGGGCCTGGTGCGCTCCTTCCAGATCTCCGCGGTGTTCGGTCACATGACCGCGCTGGAGAACGTGCGGGTGGCCCTGCAGCGCAAGCTGGGCACCTCCTTCCACTTCTGGAAGCCCGAGAGCAGCCTCGATCACCTCAATGCGCGCGCCCTGGAGCTGCTCGACCAGGTGGGCCTCGCCGAGTACGCCGACGTGCTCACCGTGGAGATGCCCTACGGCCGCAAGCGCGCCCTGGAGGTGGCCACCACCCTGGCGCTCGAGCCCACGGTGATGCTGCTCGACGAGCCGACCCAGGGCATGGGCGCCGAGGACGTCGACCGCATCGTCGAGCTGATCCGCCGCGTCTCGAAGGGGCGCACCGTGCTGATGGTGGAGCACAACCTGAGCGTGGTCAGCCGGCTGTGCGACCGCATCACCGTGCTGGCGCGCGGCAGCGTGCTGGCCGAGGGCGACTACCAGGCCGTGTCGAAGAATCCCCAGGTGCGCGAGGCCTACATGGGCAGCGACGCCGCCGCGGAAGAGGAGGCCAGCGCATGAGCCAGGCAGCCGAGGCCCTGCGCGAGACCCGCGCGGCCACTCCCCAGCATGATGGTGTCGAGATGCTGCGGGTCAGCGACCTGCACGCCTTCTACGGCGAGTCGCACATCCTGCATGGCGTCGACTTCGACGTGAAGCGAGGCGAGCTGGTGACCCTGCTCGGCCGCAACGGCGCCGGGCGCAGCACCACCCTCAAGGCGATCATGAACATGGTCGGCCGGCGCACCGGCTCGATCATGATCAACGGCAACGAGACCCTCGGCATGAAGCCCCATCGCATCCCGCGGCTGGGCATCGGCTACTGCCCCGAGGAGCGCGGCATCTTCTCGAGCCTCGACGTCGAGGAGAACCTGCTGCTGCCGCCCACGGTGCGCTCCGACGGCATGAGCCTCGACGAGATCTACGCCATGTTCCCCAACCTCTACGAGCGCCGCCGCAGCCAGGGCACCCGGCTCTCCGGCGGCGAGCAGCAGATGCTGGCCATGGCGCGCATCCTGCGCACCGGGGCGCGACTGCTGCTGCTCGACGAGATCACCGAGGGCCTCGCCCCGGTCATCGTCCAGGCGCTCGGCGAGGTGTTGGTCAAGCTCAAGGAGCGTGGCATGACCATCGTGCTGGTGGAGCAGAACTTCCGCTTCGCCGCACCGCTGGCCGACCGTCACTTCGTGATGGAGCACGGTCGCATCATCGAGGAGATCACGGCCGCCGAGTTGCCCTCGCGGCGCGACCACCTCAACGCCCTGCTGGGGGTGTGACGGCGCGCCCGTCGCCCGGCAGTTTCACCACCGCCAACCGTATCGACAACAACAAACCGCCCCTCTGTGGGCCACGGAGTCAACCATGAGCTTCCATCGCAAGTCACTCGCCACCGGTATCGCCCTGGCCACCGCCACCTTGATGGCCAGCGGCGCCCAGGCCCAGATGAGCGACGATGCCGTGCGCATCGGCTACCTCGCCGACATGTCCGGCACCTACCGTGACCTCGCCGGTCCCGGCGGCCTCGCGGCCCTGGAGATGGCCATCGAGGACTTCGGCGGCGAGGTCAACGGCGCCCCCATCGAGGTGTTCAGCGCCGATGACCGCAACAGCGCCGACGTGGGTGCCAACACCGTGCGCGAGTGGTTCGACACCCGCAACGTCGACCTGGTCGCCGGCCTGGTGGCCTCCTCGGTCTCCATCGCTGCCACCAAGGTGATCGAGGAAAACGATGGCCTGGGGATTGTCTCCGGCTCTGCCGCCTCCAGCGTGACCAACGAGCACTGCACCCCCAACCATATCCACTGGGTCTATGACACCTACCCGCTGGCCAACGGCACCGCCAAGGCGGTGGTCGAGCAGGGCGGCGACACCTGGTTCATGCTCACCGCCGACTACGCCTTCGGCCATGCCCTCGAGGGGGACGTGACCAAGGTGGTGGAGGAGAACGGTGGGGAGATCGTCGGCGGCGTGCGCCATCCCTTCCCGACCAGCGACTTCTCCTCCTACATCCTCCAGGCCCAGGGCTCCGGGGCCAAGATCGTCGGCCTGGCCAACGCCGGCGCCGACACCGTCAATGCCATCACCACCGCCAGCCAGTTCGGCCTGACCCAGTCCGGCCAGCAGCTCGCCGGCCTGCTGATCTTCCTCAACGACGTCCACTCCATGGGCCTCGAGGCCACCCAGAACCTGCTGCTCACCACCGGCTGGTACTGGGACATGGACGACCAGGCGCGCGAGTGGGCCGATCGCTACTTCGAGCGTGTCGGCACGCGGCCGACCATGGTCCAGGCGGGCATCTACTCCAGCACCATGCACTACCTGGAGACCGTGGCCGAGGCCGGCACCGACGACCCCGAGACCATCCGCGCGGCCATGGCCGAGCGCCCGGTGGAGGACTTCTTCTCGCGCAACGGCCGCATCCGCGAGGATGGCCGCATGGTCCACGACATGTACCTGGCACGGGTGAAGACCCCGGAGGAGTCCACCGGCGAGTGGGACGTCTACGAAATCCTCGCCACCATCCCCGCCGAGGAGGCCTACCGCCCGCTTTCCGAGAGCCAGTGTGACCTGGTCAACAACTGAGCGGATGCGGCATGGCGGCGGCTTCGGCCGCCGCCCCTGACGGGAGGTCCATGACATGACGATGATTTTCGGGGTGCCGTTGATGGTGTTCATGGGCCAGCTGATGCTGGGCCTGATCAACGGTGCCTTCTATGCCCTGCTCAGCCTGGGGCTGGCGGTGATCTTCGGCCTGCTGAAGATCGTCAACTTCGCCCACGGTGCGCAGTACATGCTGGGTGCCTTCGCCGCCCTGCTGGGGCTGCAGTACCTGGGCATCAACTACTGGGTGGCACTGCTGCTGGTGCCGCTGGTGGTGGGCGGCCTGGGGGCGCTGATCGAGCGCTTCATCCTGCGTCGCATCGCCCACCTCGACCATCTCTACGGGCTGCTGCTCACCTTCGGCCTGGCGCTGATCTTCGAGGGCTCTCTGATCAACTTCTTCGGCGTCTCGGGCTCCAGCTACCCGACGCCGGCCGCCCTCGAGGGTGGCCACAACCTGGGCTTCATGTTCCTGCCCACCTATCGCGCCTGGGTGCTGGTGGCGGCTCTCGGCGTCTGCCTGGCCACCTGGTTCATCATCGAGCGCACCCGGCTCGGCGCCTACCTGCGCGCCGGCACCGAGAACCCGGCGCTGATGCAGGCCTTCGGTGTCAACGTGCCCCAGCTGATCACCCTGACCTACGGCTTCGGGGTGGCGCTCGCCGCCTTCGCCGGGGTGCTGGCCGCGCCGCTCTATCCGGTGTCGCCGACCATGGGCTCGAGCCTGCTGATCGTGGTCTTTGCCGTGGTGGTGATCGGCGGCATGGGCTCGATCCTCGGCGCCATCCTCACCGGCCTTGGCATGGGCCTGATCGAGGGCCTGACCAAGGTGTACTACCCCGAGGCCGCCAACACCGTGATCTTCCTGGTGATGGTGGTGGTCCTGATGCTGCGTCCCGCGGGACTCTTCGGCAAGGAGGCATGACGCCATGTCGGCAACCCAGACCCTGACCCCGGCCATGCAGCGCCGCCGCCAGGCCAAGCTGCGCCGCAACACCCTCTACCTGGTGTTGATCTCCATCGGCCTGGCCGCCCCCTTCGTGGCCTACCCGGTGTTCCTGATGAAGGTGCTGTGCTTCGCGCTGTTCGCCTGCGCCTTCAACCTGCTGCTCGGCTTCGCCGGCCTGCTCTCCTTCGGGCACGCCGCCTTCCTGGCCACCGGCGGCTACTTCACCGGCATCATGCTGGCCAGCTACCCCGGGCTCACCCCCGAGCTCGGCATCCTGATCGGCACCTTCGCCGCCGTGGTGCTGGGCACCCTGTTCGGCGCCCTGGCGATCCGCCGCCAGGGGATCTACTTCGCCATGGTAACCCTGGCGCTGGCGCAGATGATGTTCTTCTTCTTCGTCCAGGCGCCCTTCACCGGCGGCGAGGATGGCCTGCACGGGGTGCCGCGCGGGTCGCTGTTCGGCCTCATCGACCTGAACAGCAACCTCAACATGTACTACTTCGTGTTCGCGGTGTTCCTGATCGGCTTCGCCATCATCCACCGTACCGTGCACTCGCCCTACGGCCAGGTGCTCAAGGCGATTCGCGAGAACGAGCCGCGGGCGGTGTCGCTGGGCTACAACGTCGACGCCTACAAGCTGCTGGCCTTCGTGCTCTCCGCCGGCTTGGCCGGCCTGGCGGGCGCCACCAAGACGGTGGTGTTCCAGCTCGCCTCGCTCACCGATGCCCACTGGCACATGTCCGGCGAGGTGATCCTGATGACCCTGCTGGGCGGCGTGGGCACCCTGTTTGGTCCGCTGGTAGGGGCCGGGCTGGTGGTCAGCCTGCAGACCCAGCTGGCGCAGTCGCCCCTGGGCAACTGGGTGAGCGTGATCCTCGGCGCCATCTTCGTGATCTGCGTGCTGAGCTTCCGCAGCGGCATCGTCGGCGAGATCCAGAAGATCGTGAAGAAGAACTTCAAGTAGCAGGACGTCACGTAAGGCGCGTCGCGCCATCGTCCAGCGAGGCGCCCTGCGGGGCGCCTCGTCGTTGCTGGCCGGGAAGGCGCTCCGGCAGGCGCGCCACCAGGTAGTCCAGGAAACGGTGCAGCTTGGGGGAGCGCTGGCGGTGGCGAGGGAAGACCGCCCACACCGCGGTATCGGCGTGGCGGTAGGCATCGAGCACCGAGACCAGGGCGCCGCTGGCCAGGTGCTCCTCGACGTAGTAGTCCGGCAGCTGGGCCAGCCCCAGTCCCTTGAGGGCCGCATCCAGCAGCGCCGGCCCCGAGTTGGCGCGCCAGCCGCCCTCCACGCGCACCTCGCGGCGCACGCCATCCACCGCGAAGCGCCACTGGTCACGACTGCCGATCAGGCAGCGGTGGCGGGGGAGCTCGGCCAGGGCATGGGGTTGGGAGATATGTTCGAAGTAGGCCGGGGCGCCGACCACATACTCGCGGCGCTCGCACAGTCGCCTGGCCACCAGGCTGGAGTCCTCCAGGCGGCCCATGCGGATCGCCACATCAAACCCCTCGTCGATGATATCCACCTGGCGGTTGGTGAAGTGCATGCGGACCTCCAGCTGAGGGTGTTCGAGCAGGAAGTCGTTGACCAGCGGGGCGAGAAAGCGCTCGCCGAAGGTGGTGGCGGAGGTGAGGGAGAGGCGCCCCTGGGGGCGGTCCTGGAGGTCATCGATCGCTGCCTCGGCCTCGCGAAAGCCGTCGAACAGATGGCGGCAGTGGCGGTAGTAGAGCGCCCCGGCGTCGGTCAGGTTGATCTGGCGCGTGGTGCGATAGAGCAGGGCGGTGCCCAGTTGTTGCTCGAGCTGGCTGACCAGCCGGCTGACGTGGGAGTTGGAGACCGAAAGCTCCCGCGCGGCCGCCGCAAAGGTGCCCAGCCGCACCACCTCGACGAAGGCTTCGATACGATCCCAGCGCTGCATGGACTCTCCTGAAGAATGCAAGATTATTGCTGTATGGCAATAATGTAATGCCTTTGGTGCAGTTTATACCGGTCCGGATTGTAGCCTAGACTGTATCTAAACTTTCCCAAGCGAGGAGAACGAATATGAAATCACGCGCCGCAGTCGCCCTGGAAGCGGGCAAGCCCCTGGAGCTGGTCGAGATCGACGTCGAGGGCCCCAAGGCCGGCGAGGTGCTGGTCAAGATGGCCGCCACCAGCGTCTGCCATACCGATGCCTACACCCTCTCCGGTGCCGATCCGGAAGGCAACTTCCCGGCGGTGCTGGGCCATGAGGGGGCCGGCGTCGTCCAGGAGGTGGGCGAGGGCGTCACCAGCGTGCGCCCCGGCGATCACGTCATCCCGCTCTATACCGCCGAGTGTGGCCAGTGCAAGTTCTGCCTCTCCGGCAAGACCAACCTGTGCGGCGCCGTGCGCGCCACCCAGGGCAAGGGCCTGATGCCCGACGGCACCAGCCGCTTCTCGCTGGACGGCAAGATGCTGCACCACTACATGGGCACCTCCACCTTCAGTGAGTACACCGTGGTTCCCGAGGTGTCCCTGGCGGTGGTCTCCAAGCAGGCGCCGCTGGACAAGATCTGCCTGCTGGGCTGTGGCGTGACCACCGGTATCGGTGCGGTAATGAATACCGCCAAGGTCGAGCCGGGCTCCACCGTGGCCGTCTTTGGTCTCGGTGCCATCGGTCTGGCGGTGATCCAGGGTGCCCAGATGGCCAAGGCCAGCCGCATCATCGCCATCGACGTCAACCCGGAGAAGTTCAAGCTCGCCGAGCAGTTCGGCGCCACCGACTTCGTCAATCCCAAGGAGTACAGCGACCCCATCCAGCAGGTCATCGTCGACCTGACCGATGGCGGCGTCGACTACTCCTTCGAGTGCATCGGCAACGTGAACGTCATGCGTCAGGCGCTGGAGTGCTGTCACAAGGGCTGGGGCGAGTCGATCATCATCGGTGTTGCCGGTGCCGGCGAGGAGATCAGCACCCGTCCGTTCCAGCTGGTGACCGGCCGGGTCTGGAAGGGCTCCGCCTTCGGCGGCGTGAAGGGCCGTACGGAGCTGCCGGGCTACGTGGAGCAGTACATGAACGGCGAGATCAATATCGACGACTTCATCACCCACGACATGCCGTTCGAAAAGATCAACGAGGCCTTCGAGCTGCTGCACAAGGGCGAGAGCATTCGTACCGTGCTGCACTATTGATCGATACGCGCTCGATGCTGCGCGTGATTGATTGGTACGCGCCCGTTACCGCGCGTGGTGATTGATAGGCGTCCGATGCTGAGGCATCGGGCGCCACTTTGTCGATCGGCGGCCGGAAGTTCCCGGCCGACAAGGAGAGTGAATTCATGACCATGACCGAGAACCTCGAACTGGTATCGGCCAACAAGAGCTTCGGCGGCTGGCACAAGCGCTACCGCCATCGCTCCCGGGCGCTGGATTGCGAGATGATCTTCGCCATCTACCTGCCGCCCCAGGCCGAGACCGAGCGGGTGCCACTGCTGTGGTGGCTCTCCGGGCTCACCTGCACCGACGAGAACTTCATGCAGAAGGCCGGCGCCCAGCGACTCGCCGCGGAACTCGGCATCGCCATCGTCTGCCCCGACACCAGCCCGCGCGGCACCGACCTGCCGGGTGAGCATGACAGCTACGACTTCGGCTCCGGCGCCGGCTTCTACGTCAACGCCACCCGGGAACCCTGGAAGCGCCACTACCGGATGTACGACTACGTCACCGAGGAGCTGCCCTCGGTGGTGCGCCAGCACTTCCCGGTCAACGGCCGCGAGTCGATCAGCGGTCATTCCATGGGCGGCCACGGCGCCCTGGTGATGGCGCTGCGCCGTCCGGGCCACTACCGCTCGGTGTCGGCCTTCGCGCCCATCGTCAATCCCACCGAGTGCCCCTGGGGGCAGAAGGCCTTCTCCGGCTACCTGGGCGAGGATCGCGGCAAGTGGACCCAGTACGACGCCTGCGAGCTGGTGGCCCGCGGCGCCTCCCGCCAGCCGCTGTTCATCGATCAGGGCGAGGCCGACGACTTCCTCGAAGAGCAGCTGCGCCCTGAGCGCCTCGAGGCGGTGTGCGCCGAGCATGACCATCCGCTGACCCTGCGCCGCCAGCCCGGCTACGACCACAGCTATTACTTCATCGCCAGCTTCATCGAGGACCACCTGCGCTACCACGCCGAGCGGCTGCACAGGAAGCGCTGAGCCCGGCGCCTCCCCCCGTTGCCTCCCGGGCCCTATACTGGCCGCAGGCTA
Organism: Halomonas sp. PBN3; assembly: GCF_000475415.1. Lineage (NCBI taxonomy): Bacteria > Pseudomonadati > Pseudomonadota > Gammaproteobacteria > Oceanospirillales > Halomonadaceae > Halomonas > Halomonas sp. PBN3. The sequence goes on from NZ_AXCA01000176.1 coordinate 45,861, forward strand.
ACGCGGGCCCGGGATCAGGGCCCACCACGCGGGGAGAGACGCATGCGGCGAGGTCGGCGATGATCGCCAGGTGGAGACGACGGCTGTGGGGCTGGCTGTGGCGGGCGGCACTGGGCTTCTTGGCGCTCTCGGTGCTGCTGGTGCTGCTGTTCCGCCAGGCGCCGGTGTTCGGCTCCATGGTGATGGTGGAGCGCCAGGTGCACGCCTGGGTGGCCCGGGAGCCCCTCGACATCCAGCACCGCTGGCGGCCCTGGGACGAGCTCTCCGACCACGCCAAGCTGGCGGTGATCGCCGCCGAGGACCAGCGCTTCCTGGAGCACCATGGCTTCGATCTGGTGGAGATCCGCCGCGCCTGGCAGGCGAGCCGCAACGGGGGCCGCCTGCGCGGTGCCAGCACCCTCAGCCAGCAGACCGCCAAGAACCTCTTCCTGTGGACCGGGCGCAGCTGGGTTCGCAAGGGCCTGGAGGCCTGGTTCACCCTGCTGATCGAGGCGCTGTGGCCCAAGCAGCGCATCCTCGAGGTCTACCTCAACATCGCCGAGTGGGACAGCGGCGTGTTCGGCCTGGAGGCCGCGGCCCAGCACTACTTCGGCGTCTCGGCGGACCGGCTGAGTGCGGCCCAGGCCAGCCGCCTGGCGGCGATCCTGCCCGACCCGCGGGGGCGTGATGCGGCGCGGCCCAGCGCCGCGGTGGCCGAGCGCAGCGCCTGGATCCGTCGGCAGATGAACAACCTGGGCGGCGTCGCCTACCTCGAGCGCTTCTAGGCCCGCCCTCATGACCAAAAAGCGCGACAT
>NZ_AXCA01000177.1:0-7176 GCF_000475415.1 Halomonas sp. PBN3
CGGCTGGTCCTCCTCGATCCGCTCGCCTTCGGCGACGCGCCACTCCACCACCTCGCACTCCACGATACCTTCGCCGATATCGGGCAGGATGAAGTCCTTCGCCGACGCCTCCCGGGAGGCGCCGTCGCCCTCCGGCTCTGCGCCGGTGGGCCCCGCGGGCGCCGGCGCGGCCGCGGCCTGCTGGTTCCCCTCGGCCGGTGCGGGTTTGGCCTCTTGCTCGCCCTCGGCCTCGTAGGCGAAGAGCGGGGCGTGGACCTTGGCAATGTCGCCCTGGGCCACGTAGAGGCGGGTGACACGCCCCGGCTCGGGCGCGGTGATCTCCACCAGCGCCTTGTCGGTCATCACCTCGACCACCGGCTGGTCCTCCTCGATCCGCTCGCCCTCGGCAACGCGCCACTCCACTACCTCGCACTCCACGATACCTTCGCCGATATCGGGCAGCATGAAATCGCTCATCTGGTCGTCTCCTCGACTGGTCGCTTCCGATATCGGATCAGAAGGCCACGCTGGCCTTGATCGCTTCGAACACCTTGAGATGGTCCGGCAGGTACTCCTTCTCCAGGGTCAACGGGAAGGGGGTATCCAGGCCGGTCACTCGGGCGATGGGCGACTCTAGGTAGAGGAAGCAGCGCTCCTGCACGGTGGCGGCGATCTCGCCGGCGAAGCCGCCGGTCAGCGGCGCCTCGTGGGTGATCACCAGCCGCCCGGTCTTGAGCACCGACTCCACCACGCTCTCCTCGTCCCAGGGCAGAATGGAGCGCAGGTCGACCACCTCGCAGGAGATGCCCTCCTTCTCGGCGAGCTCCACGGCGCGGTCGATCACCTCCATCTGCGCGCCCCAGCCGAGCACGGTGACGTCGGTGCCCTCGCGAGTGACCTCCGCCTCGCCGAGGGGCAGCTGGTAGTCCTCCTCAGGCACCTCGCCGGTGGAGGCGCGATAGAGCCGCTTGGGCTCGAAGAAGAGTACCGGGTCCGGGTCGCGGATCGCCGCCAGCAGCAGCCCTTTGGCCTGGTAGGGGTTGCGCGGTACCGCGATCTTGAGCCCCGGGGTGTGGGCGAAGTAGGCCTCCGGCGACTGGGAGTGATAGAGCCCGCCGGAGATGCCGCCGCCGTAGGGGGCGCGGATGGTCAGGCCACCGACGTTGAACAAATCGCCGGAGCGGTAGCGGAACTTGGCGGTCTCGTTGACGATCTGATCGAAGGCCGGAAAGATATAGTCGGCGAACTGGATCTCCGCCACCGGCACCGAGCCCTGGGCGGCCAGGCCGTTGGCGAAGCCCAGGATGCCCTGCTCCACCAGCGGGGTGTTGAAGCAGCGTGCGCGGCCGTACTTCTCCTGCAAGTGGCTGGTGGCGCGGAAGACCCCGCCGAAGAAGCCCACATCCTCGCCGAAGCAGACGACCTTGTCGTCCTCGGCCATGGCGATGTCCAGGGCCTGGTTGATCGCCTGCAGCATGTTCATGGTCGGCATCTCACTTCCCTCCCTGGGCGTCTTCTGCGTCGTCGTCGCGGGCCTTGACGTCCGGGTCCAGGGAGCGCGCCCCCTTGGGGTAGGCCTCCGGGTACTGGCGGACATGCGCCTTGAGGCGGTCGAGCTGGCGCTGCAGCGCCGGAGTGACGTCGGCATAGACGTCGCTCACCAGGCTGTCCAGCGGCGGCGGCGGACGCTTCTCGGCGCGCTTCATGGTCTCCAGCACCTCGCGGCGCAGCGACTCCTGCAACGCCTTCTCCTCGTCGTCGTTCCACCATCCCTGGTCGATCAGCCAGTGCTGCATGCGCAGGATGGGGTCCTTCTCGCGCCATGCGGCCTCCTCCTTCTTCGAACGGTACCCCGAGGGGTCGTCCGAGGAGGAGTGGGCCGCCAGGCGGTAGCTCATCGCCTCGATCAGCACCGGCTTGTTCTGCTCCACGGCGATACGGCGCGCCTCGCGGGTCGCCGAGAGCACCGCCAGGATGTCATTGCCGTCGACACGGATGACGTGCATGCGGTAGCCGAAGGCCCTCGGCGCCACGCCATCCGCGGCGAACTGCTCGATGGAAGGCGTGGAGATCGCATAGCCGTTGTTGCGGCAGAAGAAGATCACCGGTACCTCGTGCACCGCCGCCATGTTCAGTGCGGCGTGGAAGTCGCCTTCCGAGGCGGCCCCCTCGCCGAAGAAGCACAGGGTACAGTGGCCCTCGCCGGCCAGCTTCTGGCCGTAGGCGTAGCCGGCGGCTTGGGGAATCTGGGTGGCCAGCGGCGAGGAGATGGTCATGTAGTGGAGCTTACGCGAGCCGTAGTGGATCGGCATCTGCCGCCCCTTGCCGTAGTCGAGCTCGTTGCCGAACAGCTGGTTCATGAACTCGTCGTAGCTGAAGCCGCGATAGACCAGGGCGCCCTGCTCGCGGTACTGGGCCATGATCATGTCGGCGTCGTCGAGCGCCGCCGCGGCGCCCACCACGGCGGCCTCCTCACCGGTGCACTGCATGTAGAAGGAGAGCCGCCCCTGGCGCTGGGCCGCCATCATGCGCTCGTCGAGCACCCGGGTGGCCACCATGGTGTGGTAGATCTTCAGCGCCTGCTCGCGGGAGAGCTCAGGGGCCTCGGCCCCCTCGCAGAGGGTGCCGTCCTGCTGGAGCAGGCGGAAGGTGGGAATGGAAAACTCGTCGCCGGCCAGGAACCGCGGCGAATGGATATCTTGTGTCGTTGTCATCTCGGCTTCCTCTACCCCTTTTGAGGGCAGTGTTGTCGCTAGTCTCGCCCCTCGCCAGAAAGATCCCTCCCAAGGGGTCAACGCAACCCGAGATGACGTTAACGTAAACTGATGAACATCGACAGCCGACACGCCTCCTCCTTTGGTCGATGAGAGCAGACGATCTTACTGCCTTGCGGGAAGGATGCGGGCGAAGACGCTATCCACCATCAGCGCCAGCAGGCCGATCATCACCGCTCCCTGCAGGATATAGGCGGTGTTGTTGTTGACGATGCCGGCGATGATGGGAGCGCCGAGGTTGCTGGCCCCCACCGTCGCCCCCAGCGCCGCGGTGGCGATGTTGACGGTGACCGAGGTACGGATGCCGGCCAGGATCACCGGGGCGGCCAGCGGAAGCTCCACCTGCCACAGCCGCTGGGCACCCCCCATGCCCATGCCGCGGGCGGCCTCCTGCACCGCCGGGTCAATCCCCTCGAGCCCCGCCAGGGTGTTGCGCACGATGGGCAGCAGCCCGTAGAGCAGCAGCGCCACGATGATCGGCCAGGTGCCGAAGCCCAGCACCGGTACCGCCAGCGCCAGCACCGCCACCGGCGGGAAGGTCTGGCCCATGGAGGCGAACTGGGCCACCAGCGGCAGGAAGTCGCGGCCGCCCGGGCGGGTGACCAGGATCGCCGCCCCCACGCCGACCACCACCGCCAGGCCGGAGGCGATGGCCACCACCTGGACGTGGCGTGCCAAAAGGGTCAGCAGGTCGGCCTGAGGATAGAGCACCCGACGCGCGTCGGGCTCGCTCCAGCGCAGCAGCGGCTCGAGCCAGTCACCACCCATCGCCAGGAGCAGCAACAGCGACAGCCACAGCAGCGGCGCGACCCACGTGCTCACCCGGCGGCCCCTCACGCGTCACCGCTCCCGTCGCGCCCCGCCCCGACGATGCGGCGCAGCGACAGCTCGCCGACCGGCATCGCCTCGTCGTCCACCACCGCCAGGCGGTCGGCATGCTCGCGGAACATCACCGCCAGCGCCTGGCGAAGGGTGGCATCGCGATGCACTCGCGCCCGGGGAAGCAGGCGTGGCGACAGCGGCAGCATGCGCTCGGCGACGCGGGTGATGGCCGCCTCCTTGAGGCCGCGATCGTCGCCACCCAGCAGCGAGGCGACGAAGTCGTCGGCCGGCGAGCGCAGCAACTCCAAGGGCGCCCCCTGCTGGACGATGCGCCCCGCCTTCATCACCACCAGGCGGTCGGCCAGGGCCAGCGCCTCGTCCATGTCATGGGTGACGAAGACGATGGTCTTCTGCAGGCGTGACTGAAGCTCGCGCAGCTCGGCCTGGAGCCCCTCGCGGGTAATCGGGTCCAGGGCGCCGAAGGGCTCGTCCATCAGCAGGATGTCGGGATCCGCGGCCAGGGCGCGCGCCACCCCCACCCGCTGGGCCTGGCCACCCGACAACTGGGACGGATACTTGTCGGCGAACTGCGCCACCGGCAGGCCGAGCAGGCCCATGAGTTCCTCGACCCGCTCCCGCACCCGGGCCGCCGGCCACTTCAGCAGGCGCGGCACCAGGCCGATGTTGCGGGCCACCGTCCAGTGGGGGAAGAGGCCGGTGCTCTGGATGGCGTAGCCGATGCGTCGTCTCAGGAGCCGGCCGTCGAACTCGCGGATGGGGCGGCCATCGATATGGATCTCCCCCGCGTCGTGCTCGATCAGACGGTTGATCATGCGCAGGGTGGTGGACTTGCCGCAGCCCGAGGTCCCCACCAGGGCACACAGCTCACCGGGTTTGACGGTCAGCGAGATGGCGTCGACCGCGGTCTCGTCGCCGAAGCGCTTGGTGACGCCCTTGAGTTCGATCATGGTGCTCCTCCCGGTGACGCCAGTCGGCGATGGTCCAGGCGTCGCGCCAGCGCCCCCAACAGGGCATCCGCGACCAACGCCATGGCGAGGATGGGCAGCGCCCCGAGCAGCACCAGGTCCATGGCCGCCTGGCCCAGTCCCTGGAAGATGAAGGACCCCAGCCCCCCCTGCACCGATCAGCGCCGCCACCGCGGTCAGCCCGATGGCCTGCACCGTGGTGATCCGCACGCCCTCGATCACCACCGGCAGCGCCAGGGGCAGGCGCACCTGGCGAAAGACCTGCCCAGGCCCCATGCCCATGCCCCGGGCGGCCTCCAGCACGCCGGGATCCACCTCGGAGAGGGCCACATGGGTGTTGCGCACCATGGGCAGCAGGCTGTAGCCGAGCAGGGCGAGGAAGGCGGGCGCCCAGCCGATGCCGCTCACGCCGATCGCCGAGAGCCAGTCGACACGCGCCGCCAGCCACGCCAGCGGCGCCAGCAGCAGCCCGAACAAGGCCAGGCTGGGGATCGTCTGCAGGAAGTTGAGCACCGCGAAGCCCAGACGCTCGACGCGCGGGCTCTGGCGCATCGCCAGGGCGATCAGGGCGCCCAGCACCAGGCTCGCCCCCACGGCACCACCGACCAGCAGCAGGTGGTCGACCACCGCTTCCATGAAGTCACCGCGGCGCCCATCCAGTTCCTGACTGAGCGCCAGCGAGCCGAGCCAGGCCCCCTGCAGCCACCAGGCCGTCGCGACCACCACCGGCAGCAGCGCCGCCCGCCACCCCACCAGCGCCAGACGGGAGCGCAGCTCGATCAGCATCAGCGACAGCCAGAACAGCGACAGCCACCAGGCCGCCCCGATGCCCAGCCTCGCCTGGGGCAGCTCGGGATCCACCAGCCGCTGAGAAGCAAAAGCGAGCCAACCGGGCAGCGCCATCAACAGGACCAGCACCAGCGCCAGGGCCAAGCGGCATCGAACCCTATCGAGGCGCCGCGAAAGCGCCATCAGTGCCACCAGCGGCAGGCAGGCCACCAGCGCCAGCGGCCAACCCAGCAGGTCGGAGGTGGCATAGCCGGTGCCGGGGACGATGCGGTTGGGGGCAACGCTCGCCAGTGGCAACGCCAGCCAGGTCGCCGTCGCCACCAGCGACAGCGCCATCACCACGCGATTGAGCGGCGCCTCCCTGCGCGACACGGGTTACGGCTCCGAGCTGTCGAGGGCCAGGGTGTCCAGGTAATCCGATGCCACGTCCACGGGAGGGCGGCCGTTGACGGCCACGTCGCCATTCAGCGACTGCAGGGTCTCCAGGTCCAGCGACTCGAAGACGGGCGCCAGCGCCGCCTCGATACCCGGATAGGCCTCGAGCACCTCGGCACGCACCACCGGCGCCGGCTGATAGACCGGCTGGACCCCCAGGGTGTCATCGAGTACCACCAGGTCCAGCGCCTTGAGGCCGCCGTCGGTGCCGTAGGTCATGGCGGCATTCACGCCGCTGGTCTGCTGGGCGGCGGCGCGCATGGTGGAGGCGGTGTTGCCGCCGGAGAGGACCAGCAGCTGGTCGTCGTCCAGGGTGAAGCCATAGGCCTCCTGGAAGGCGGGCAGGGCCTGGGGAGACTCGACGAACTCGGCGCTGGCGGCGAACTTGAACTCGCCGCCCTCGTCCAGATAACGGGCCAGGTCCTCGAAGGTTGCTAGATCATGCTCACGGGCCAGCTCGCCGCGCACGCTCATCGCCCAGGTGTTGTTGGCGGAGGCCGGCGTCAGCCACACCAGGCCATTCTCGGCATCCAGCTCACGCACCTTCTCGTAGGCCGCGTCGGCGTCGTGCCAGACGTCGCTGTCGGTCATGTCGAAGAAGAAGGCGCCGTTGCCGGTGTACTCGGGGTAGAGGTCGATCTCGCCGGCCAGCAGCGCCTCGCGGACGATGCTGGTGGCCCCCAGCTGCAGGCGCGACGCGACGGGAATACCCGCCGCCTCCAGGCGCTGGACGATCAGCTCCCCCAGCACCGAGCCCTCGGTGTCGATCTTGGACGAGACGGTGACCGGCTCCTGGGCGTGGAGGGGCGAGGCGCCCAGCGAAACGGCGGCGACGAGGGTGGCGAGGGGAAGCAGGGCGTGTCGCATGGCGAAATACCACCTGGCGAGTCATGGATGTACGCTGAAGTATAAGGAAACATGGGAATACCTGCTGTGCCCCTCGCCAACGCACAGGATGCCGCCATGCCCACCGATGCCCTGCCCCTGCTGGATCGCTGCCATCATCCGCTGGTGCGCGAGCTGGCCTGGGTGCTGCTGGTGCCCGACCTCATCCGCATGCCCTGGCCGGGACGCCCCGGCCGCGACATTCTGGGGCTAGCCGACGACGAGCGCGCCGCCCGCTGGCTGGACACCCTGGAGGCCTGGCCACAGCCGCTGGAGCGCTGCATCGGCAAGGCGCTCAAGGGGCGCATGGGGCTCTATCACGAGCGACTCTGGCAGTTCCTGCTGGCCTGGGCGCCGGGAACCGAACTGCTCGCCCACAACCTGCGCATCCTCGAGGACAAGCGGACCCTGGGCGAGCTGGACCTGCTCTATCGGGAGGAAGACAGCGAGGCGATCGTCCACCTGGAGGTGGCCATCAAGTTCTACCTAGCAGTCTGTCGGACTTG